>DATAHM010000070.1:0-3423 GCA_036263215.1 Gemmatimonadaceae bacterium | reverse complement strand
GAGATCACCCGCGCGACGGTCATCGCAACTCCCGCAAACAATACCGAGGTCGACAGCATCGGTCGAACGCTTGGCGCTTTTTTACGTCGTGCGACAGAGCTTCCGCTTCCGGTTTCAGCCGCTGCCCCTGGCGGGGCGTCGAACACGATCGAGTTCCGGCTTGGCGGCGCGGCCGCGCTCGGAGACGAAGGTTACGAGCTGACAGTGACGCGGGATTCCGTCCGACTCACCGCAAACACGCCGGCCGGGTTGTTCCACGGTATTCAAACGATCCGGCAATTGCTTCCGACGGACATTGAGTCTGAGATCGGCGTCGAGCGCAGCGCATGGACGATTCCCGCGGTGTCGATTGTCGACCGCCCGCGCTTTGCGTGGCGGGGTGCAATGCTCGACGTAGCGCGACACTTCTTCACGGTGAAAGAAGTGAAGGAGTACATCGATCTCCTGGCGCTATACAAGATCAACATGTTTCACATCCATCTCTCGGACGATCAGGGTTGGCGCATCCAGATCAACTCGCGGCCGAAGTTGACGGAGGTCGGCTCGCTGACACAGGTGGGCGGTGGTCCGGGTGGCTTCTACACTCAAGCGGAATATCAGGACATCGTTCGCTATGCGGCGGCGCGCTACATCACGATCGTTCCGGAAATCGACATGCCCGCGCACACCAACGCCGCGCTGGCCGCCTATCCCGAAGTGAGCTGCAGCGACCGCCCAGCCGGACTCTATACTGGCACTGACGTGGGTTGGAGCAGTATCTGCGTCGACAAGGAAGCGAGCTATGCACTAATCGAAGATGTGGTACGCGAGATCACCGCAATCACGCCCGGTCCTTTCTTCCACGTTGGCGGAGACGAAGTCAAGCTGCTGACCGACCAGCAATACACGCACTTCATCGAGCGGGTTCAGGACATTGTGAACCGTAACGGCAAGAGAATGGTCGGATGGGAGGAGATCTACAAAGCGCAGCTAAAGCCAACCTCGATCGTGCAATCGTGGAAGGGTGATTCAGCGGCGCAGGCACTCAAGTACGGATCGAAGCTGGTACTCTCCCCGGCGAAGAAAGCGTACATCGACATGAAATACAACGCCGGCACCGAGCTCGGCTTGGACTGGGCGGCGCTCATCGATGTGAACGACGCCTATGACTGGGACCCGGGGACTTACAACCCTGGCGTTACCGAACGAGATGTGCTGGGGATCGAAGCGCCAATGTGGAGTGAAACCCTAAGAAATATTGGCGCCGTGGAATTTCTCGCGATGCCGCGGCTCGCTGCGCTCGCCGAAGTCGCTTGGACCCCGCAAGCCGCCCGTGATTGGCAAAGTTTCCGGACGCGGGTCGCGACTCAGGCTCCGCGTTGGCGATACATGGGCGTCAACTATTACCACTCGCCACAAATTCCGTGGTGACGTCGCGGCTCATCGGAGTAATCGCCGGCATTGCACTGTTGCCGATGACAGTTTTGGCGCAGGACGCAGCGCCTTTCCCGCCACCCAAAGCGGAACCGCCCGTCGTCACTCCCGGCAAAACTAGTTCGGATCCACCGTCAGACGCGCTCGTGTTGTTCGACGGGCGCGACCTGTCCAGGTGGCGGAGCGCCGATGGATCACCAGCGAAGTGGGTAGTGAAAGACGGGTACATGGAAGTCGCGCCCGGCACCGGGGAAATCGTGACGACGGATTCCTTCGGGGACTGCCAGCTCCACATCGAGTGGGCAACCCCCGCGGTCGTCAAAGGCGAGGGGCAGGAGCGCGGCAACAGCGGCGTCTTCCTCATGGGTCGTTATGAAATCCAGGTTCTGGACTCGTATAAGAACGAGACCTATTTCCATGGTCAGGCGGGATCCGTCTACAAGCAGTACGCTCCGCTAGTGAACGCTTCGCGTCCGCCGGGGCAGTGGCAGACGTACGACATCATCTTCAAGGCGCCCAGGTTCGACGAGCAGGGAAAAGTGATCGATCGCGCCCGCGTCACCGTGCTCCATAATGGCGTGCTGATCCAGAACAACGTCGAGATTTACGGGATCACCTATCACGACCGGCCGGCACTGTATATCGCGCATCCCGCCGAGCAGCCACTGCACTTGCAGGATCACGGCAATCCGGTTCGCTACCGGAATATCTGGATCAGGCGCCTGTAAGACATGACGGGGGCGGCGCTGCTGCGCGGTCTTCCGCGCCGGCGGCCGCACTCATCTCAGTGCGCGACGTGAATGTTTACATTTGGCGTGTCGAAAAGCATGAACATCCGCAGCCACAGCGGCAGATACATTTCCTGGGCTCGCGCACCGGTGATGTCGCCGAGATCGATGACGTTCTTCCAGCCGAACCAGTCGGTCAGGATCTCGGTCACCTGCGCCTTGGCAGTCTCGTCGTTGCCCGAAATGAAGAGGTCGTGGGGACCAGGAACGAGCGACGGATCCACCATCACCGTAGCCGTCACGGTGTTCAGCGCTTTGACGACTCGGGCGGCTGGAAATGCCCGTTGGATTTGTTCGCCGAGTGAGTCGGTATTGCAGACAGAGAGCGATGGCGGCATACCGCGCGAAAAATCCAGCGGGTTCGCGACGTCGATCAACACCTTGCCGTCCAGATTTCTGGCGCTCGCCGCGTTCAACGCTTCGACAGACCCGATGCCCGATGTGCAATTGAAAATGATCTCGGCGTGCGCGGCGGCTTCCTCAAAGGTGCCTTCGGACGACTTTCCACCGACTTCACGAACCCACGCACGTGCTTTTTCGCCTCCCGCCGATCGCGAGCCCATTCGAACATCGTGGCCGAGCTGCACCAGCTTCGTGCCAAGTGTCTTGCCAACTACACCGGTGCCAAGGATTCCGATTCTCATGTTGGATCTGGAAGATGGGTTGCCGATGGGACCGGGACTCAGTACTTGAGCCCGCCGGCGTCCGCGAATTCCTTCATCATGCGCTCCTGCTCCTCGGACAATTTCTCGGGAACGGCGATGGAGACCTCGACAATCAGGTCGCCTTTCGTTTCACCTTTCTGAATTCCCTGGCCGCGAACGCGAAATCTTTTGCCCGATGGAGTTCCTGGCGGAATCTTTAGCGCCACTTTCTTTCCGTCCAGAGTTCGAACGCTGATCTTTGTCCCGAGAGTTGCCTGCGCGATGTTCAGCGGAACACTCGCAATGACATCGAGACCATCTCGGCGATAGAAACTGTCGGGCAGAACGTTGAAGGTGATCACGAGATCGCCCGGCGGGCCATTCGCTGTTCCCTTTCCGCCCTGGCCCTTGAGACGAATCTTCGAGCCGGTGTCGACGCCGGGTGGAACGTTGATGAGAACCTTGCGCCTCGCCCGAACTTCGCCAGTGCCGTGGCAGGTGGGGCACGGCTCGGTTGGGACTTGCCCGCGCCCAAGGCAAACGGGGCACGGCCGATTTACGGCGAAGCCACCCTGCCC
>DATAHM010000069.1:0-24467 GCA_036263215.1 Gemmatimonadaceae bacterium | reverse complement strand
GCCTCTATGGAAATGACGGATTGCCGGACGCCAAAGTCTCGGAAAGTCACAACTATTTGGGCGTTACTTTCGGTGCAATGAGGTTGCACACGAATACGAGGGTTAGAGCAACTGCTCGTTGCACATAAGTAGCACAACTCGCACTTCGTCCTGGCCGGTGGCGCCGACGACTTTGCTCGAATAATAAAGCGGCTCGCCTGGCATTCTGGCCTCACCGAAAACGAGTACGGAGTCCATTTGGGGCACCGTGATCTCGAAGTCGCCATTGCCGTTGCTCATCGCGTAACCAAGGGCCCGCGCGTTTCTCACATTTTTGAGCAGTCGGTCGTACTCGACGACAGCCGCGCGCATTACCGCGGGGTCACCCGCCTCCCACTCGAGAGTGTCAAGGACGAACAGCGACTTTCGGATCGAGGGAATTTTGTTGGCGTTGAACGCGTAGACGTGAACGCCGGGTACGCCCGAGGTCGTCTCCTTCACATCCGCGCAGGGCTGGGTGCTGCCATCGAGCAGGGTTTTCTCTGGCTGCGGATGGATGGCGGATATCAGGCACGCGAGGGCCGCGGCTCTCAGAAACACTTCATTTCTCCCGAAGAGGTCCTCTTTAGACGCCCCAAACTCGGATTTGGAACTGGCCACTGGCGACTGGCGACTGGCTAACGGCTACTGGCGACTGCGGACAACTGCATCGCGGACGATTTGACCAACGGCACTGCGGATCGCGGACTAAGTCCGGATTGCGGACTAAACTGCGGAACTGGGACAAAAGCCGAGCTGTGGGGCGGGCACGCAGTTGCTGGTGGTCTCCGCTGCTTCGCTCTGAGCTGATAGCGATGAGGTACCAGCGGAATGCCCGCCGTTAGCAGCCCGCTCTACGCAGTGCCCCTGATCAACACGTCCGCCATGCAGTTGTCCGCAATCCGCAATTAGTCCGCGATCCGCGATGCCGTTAGTCAATACGTCCGCGATGCAGTAGCTATGACCTCACGGCAGACCGCTCACTGGAATTGCGGACTGATTGCGGACTACTGCGGACTACTTCGGACTGGGGCGAACTGGCGTGCGAAATGCGTTTTGCCCCTCACGGAACTTTTGCTGAGCAGGTAAGCTACATATAGAGATTCGGCGCGCTGCGCCGATGGCGAACCCTCACTGAAAAGCATGGCGACATCCCTTCCTTCTGTAACCGCACGCGAGAGCGCGCAACGAGTTCAGCGCGCCGCCCAGCTCTGCCTGGACATGAAAGCAAATGACGTCGTAGTGCTGAACCTGGCAGGCGTCACCGACATGACGGATTACTTCGTAATCGCGAGCGGGACCTCGGATACCCACGTGAGATCTATCGGCGAGCACGTGATTTCCGAGATGAAAAAAGCGGGGCTGAGCGTGCACCACACTGAAGGTTTGCAGCAGGGACGCTGGGTGCTCCTCGATTTTTTTGATTTCGTAGTTCACATCTTCCATCCGACGCTTCGTTCGTTCTACCAGATCGAAAGACTCTGGAGCGACGCCGAGGTAGTTGCGCTGGAGTCACCGGAGTAAGAACGATGAAAGCGGGAAGGATCCTCGCCCTAGCGGCGCTGGTGCTGTGCGCGACTCGCCTCGACGCGCAGCAGTATTTCGGGCAGAACCAGGTGCAGTACCGCCACTTTGACTGGCAGGTGATCGAGACAGAACACTGGCTCGTTCACTACTATCCTGAAGAGAAGGAAGGGGCGATGGCCGCCGCTCGGATGGCGGAGCGCTCCTACGCGCGCCTTTCGCGCGTACTCGATCATCAATTCCGCGAAAAGAAGCCGATCGTCATTTTCGCCTCTCGTGCAGAATTCGGTCAGAACAACGTGACCGGCGATCTCGGCGAAGGCACCGGTGGTGTCACCGACTACGCCCGCGGTCGCATGATACTGCCCCTCACCGGCGACCTCGGCAGCTTCGAGCACGTGCTCACCCACGAAATGGTGCACGAGTTCCAGTACGATATCTTCGCTCGCGGGAAGGCCGGCGCGAACGTCCAGACGCTCAATCAGATCGACCCGCCGTACTGGTTCATGGAAGGAATGGCCGAGTATCTGTCACTCGGACCGAATCACATTCTCACCACGACCTGGATTCGCGACGCGGCCGTCAACGGGACGCTGCCCACCATCGAGCAGATGACGGAACGGCCCGACAAATACTTCCCGTACCGCTACGGTGAAGCGCTCTGGCAGTACATCGGAGAGCGCTGGGGCGACGCCGCAATCGGCGAGATTCTCCAAAACGTTCCGACCCTCGGAATCGCGCGCGCGTTCCAGCGTCAGCTCGGCCTCACTCTCCACGAGCTGAGCGATGAATGGCGCGAATCTGTGAACGCGAAGTACCTGCCGCAGGCGGCGACCCTCGACCGTCCACGCAGCTTCTCGCAGCCTTTGCTCACCGAGAAAAAGAGCGGCGGCCAAATCTTTCTGGCGCCTTCGCTCTCGAGCGACGGCAACCGCATTGCGTTCCTCTCGAACGGCAACGAAAAGCGCGCGGAGCTTTTCATCGATCTCTGGTTGGCGGACGCCCGTACCGGCAAGCGCATCAAGAGGCTCGTCGAAAGCACCACGAATCCCAACTTCGAGGAGTTGAGGCTTCTATACTCGCAGAGCTCCTTCTCGAATAGCGGGCGCATGCTCGCGTTCACGGCGCAGCGCGAAGGCAAGGACGTGATGTATCTGATGGACGTCGCCAGCGCATCAGTCAAGCGTCGAGTTGACCTTCCGCAGGTTGACGCGATCTGGAGCCCGGTGTGGTCGCCCGACGACAGGCAAATTGCCTTCAGCGGCACCCATGGCGGAATCACGGATCTCTACATCGTCGACGCGGATGGAAAAAATCTGCGCCAGCTCACGAACGATGTGTATGGTGACATGCAGCCCGCATGGTCGCCCGACGGCAAGCGGATCGCATTTGCAACAGATCGGAGTCCCGAGACCAATCTCGCAATCCTCAAATTCTCCAAATGGCGCATCGCCGTCCTGGATCTTCAGTCAGGCGCGATCGACGTACTGCCCAATCAGGGCGGGCTCAATCTGAATCCGGCGTGGTCGCCAGACGGGCAGCAGCTCGCTTTCATATCCGACCGCACCGGCGTCCCGAACATCTTCCTCTTCGATTTCAACGATCGTCAGCACTACCAGCTCACGAACGTGTTGGGCGGTGTGTCGGCCATCACTGAATTCAGCCCCGCGATAAGCTGGGCGCGCGGCGCTGACCGTCTCGCTTACACGAACTTCGAGCGCGGCGACTACACTGTCTGGACCATCGACAATCCGCGCTCGCTCAAGAAAGCCGCGTTCAATCCGAACGCTGCAACCACCACTGCTGTGGCGAGCAACACTGCCAACGGCGTCGCGGACACCACTCAGGTAGTGGCGTCGGATTCTCTTGTGTTGCGTCCCCGCCCCGGCGAGCCGACGTCTGTATACCGGAGCTCGACGGGCACCCGCCAATCTTCAGTGTTACCGACCTCTGAAATGGGCGGTGACGCGCCGACTACTATCGCATCGCTCCAGGCAGATCCGCTCTTCGGGTTGCCAGATACCTCCCGATTCAAGGAGCATCCCTATCACGCGACGCTGCACCCCGATTACATCGCTGACCCTTCAGTCGGCTATACGCCGAACTACGGGACTTTCAGCGGAGGCACCGCATTTGTCTTCAGCGATCTGCTCGGAAATCATCAACTCGCCGTCGCCGGCAATGTGTATGGCCGGCTGAGCGACGCGAGCCTGTTTGTGGGTTATGCGAACCTGAGTCATCGGCTCCAGTACACGACCGGCATCTCGCAGGACCCGGTATATGTTCCGCTGTCGTACGGAAACCAGCAGGACGCGAGTGGCAACATCGCCTTCGTACAACAGTACCTCCGTTACGTCGTTCGAAACGTGTTTCTGGTTGGGCAGTACCCTCTCAACCGCTTCACGCGCTTCGAGACGGGCTTACAGTTCAACAGCATCGCGCAGAGCGTGATCAACATCAGCCAGACCTGCTCACAGCTCAGTGGCTTTTGTGGTGACGTGCGGTTCGACACCTTCCAGAAGCTTCCGACCTACAATTACGTCACGCCGTCAACGGCGTTCGTGTCCGACAATACCCTGTTCGGGAACACCGGACCGGTAATCGGGCGCAGAATGCGGTTCCAGGTCTCCCAGAGCCTCGGCAAGCTCAATTTTACCGATCTGCTCGCGGACTACCGCCGCTACGATCCGATCATTTTCAACACCCTGACCTTCGCGACGCGCTTCATGTCGTCGATCGCAACGGGACGTGACGAATCTTTCTTCCCGAAATACATCGGTCGTCCGGATTTCGTTCGCGGTTACGATCGCGCCAACTTCAACTACTTCGATTGCACCTCGGTAATCGGCGGGCAGTCAACGTGCCCGAATCAGCAGCTCGCGGGCAGTCGCGTCGCGGTGTTCAACGAGGAGCTTCGGTTCCCCATCATCCGGCGTTTCGATGTTGGCAGCAACTTCGGCCTTCCTCCCGTGGATGGATTGATCTTCTACGACGCGGGCCTCGCCTGGAGCAAGGGCATGACTCCGCACCTGGGCAGTGCTCCACTCGGCAACGACCCCGACAAAAATCGTTATCCCCTCACGAGCTGGGGTGCCGGCCTCAGAGTGAACCTGTTCAATCTTGCGATTCTTCGCTGGGATTATGCGCGCCCGCTCGTCGGCTCGCGTAAGCCAAACTGGACGTTCTCATTGGGAGCGAGCTACTAACCGTTGCGCCGGCTCCTATTGCTGGCACTGATCTGTGCCGCCTGCAGCAATGACAAGGCGGCACAGGACAGCACCCCCACCCAACTAACACCTACCCGTAGCACCGATGTCCTCCTTCTCCGTACGCCGCGGAAAGGAGGGGTCGCGCGAGTTTACATGTACCCGCGGCTGGATTCCGCGGTGTGGGTCGATTCTACCGGGCCCGCAGTCGACAGAGTCCTGGGCTTCGATCCGGACGCCGGCATGATCGCTTTCGTCGATAGCCGTGGTCTGCCCGGCCGCATTGATTTGCGCATGAGCGAAGTCAGGACCGCGTCTCGCGCGACGCTCACGTCATTGTCATCCGCCAATGGCATCGACATCTACGGAATCGACAGCAAGGGTCAGGTAGTCCGCCTCAACCCGAACGGCGGCGACTGGAAATTCAAGCCCGAAGTACCGGCGCGCACCGTCTTCGCGCAGCCGAATGGCGACCTGATTGTCGCGGCGACGAAAGGTGCCCAAACCCTGCTCTGGAAAGTGCGGCCCCCGGACGAAGTCGTCGAGGACAGCGCCGTTCTACCGCTTTCAGGTCGCGGCGTCCGCACCCAGATGGGCGATCGCATTTACTTCACCGTAGACAGCGGCCTCGTAGGCATCAAGGCCAAAGACTTGTCCGCGGTTGGAGCTATAAAACTGCCCAATCGCGTTGTCGCACTGTCTCCGACGCCGAGCGGTGATCGGTTGTACGTCGCCACCTCGGGGGACACCGCGCTTTCGGTGGTCGACCGCTACACCGAAACGGGTCAGACAAACATCGCGCTCCCGCAACCGCCGCTCGATTTACGCATGGATGGTCTCGGCCGTTATCTCCTCGCGCGGTTTCCCAAAGCAGATTCCGCATGGGTGATCGCGATCGGCACGAATCGGCTCGTCGGCGCGGTGGCGACGCGCTGGGATTCCGATCTCCCCGCCGTGACTCCCGACGGCTTGCTCGCTCTCCTTGGCACAAAGGACGTGAGCCTCGTCGACGCGGAAAAGCTCGAGGTGAAATCGACGGTCGCCGGTGGGGCGAAGGATTTCTGGTATTTCTTCGCGTGGGATGGATTCCGGCCACGCGCGCAGGGTCTGGACCAACCGGTAACGTTTCCCGGAGACAGCGCACCCGCCGATTCCCTTGCGGCGAGCTCCACTGCATCCAGCACGCCGACTTCCCCCGTACAAGGACCGCGAACGGATTCAGCTCCGGCGCCAGCAACCGCGGCACCTCCGGCGCAATCAGCCGGGTTCACCGTTTCGTTTGCCGCCCTCCTGAGCGAGGACAAAGCGCAGCAGCTCGCACAAACCATCAAGGTCAACGGCATCGATGCGCACGTGGTCTCGACGAACACCGCCGGGTCGCCAATTTTCCGTGTGGTGATCGGTCCATTCAGTACCCGTGAGGAGGCAGACAAAGTCGGTCGCGCGTCGAGACGTGACTATTGGATTTACGAGGGCTCCCCTTGAGTCAGAAGGTTTCCGGCGGTCGTCCGATTGCATGGGAGGACGCCGGAAGGCAGGTCGCCGCTCTGCTGGGTAGTTATTCAGCGATAGCGGTCGTTTCCAGTGATCCGCTCGCCGCCACCTACGTTGCTTTGGGAATCGCGCGCTCGGAAGCCGCCCATCGGCGGAGCGTCGTCGGCGACCTCGTCGGAGATATCGAGCCCCTCCGCTCCCTCGTAAAAGACGAGGACGCACCCGGAATAACCGACAGTCTTCTCTACGGCGTCTCGTTGAACAAAATCGGCTACGAGGTCGAGGGCGTGCCGAACCTCTATGTGATGCCGAGCGGCACCGATCCTCTCATCGACGATGAGGTACTCAAAAGTTCGCGCTGGAGAAAACTCGCCGCCGGGTTCGCGCAGGCCGGCGCATTCCTCGTCCTGGTGACCTCGAGCGGTGCGCCGGGATTGGCAGAGCTCGTCGAGCAACTCGATGGAGTCGTGCTAGTCAAAGACGCAGAACTGCCTGCGGCACCGTCAGCCATTATCCTCGCGCGCGTACCGGCGCCAACCAGGACGCTCAAGATTCCGCTCAGTCGAATCAGCGCTGGCGCGGCAAACTGGCCACTCCGCAAGTGGCTCTATCCAGCGATCGGCGGCGCTGTCGCACTGATCCTGGTGACAGTGGGTATTCTCTTCTTCACTGGGAGCATCGGTGGTCGAGCGGCCGGCCCACCGCCTCGTTCCGTAGCTCGCGTCGCTGTCAAGCCTCCACCGCGACGTCTGCCGGCGGAAACGCTGCACGTCGCGCCGCCCGCCAATCTCGGTGATTCCTCTCTAGCCGCAACATTCTCGGTAGAGCTCCTAGTCGCAAACACGGCGGAAGGTGCTAACTTGTTCGTGCAGAAAAACGGCTCGGCGCTTCCCGCCGCCGCCGTGTCGCCAGTTCCAATCGGGGCGGAACGGGCTACGTGGTATCGAGTGACGGCTGGCGCGTATACCAGAAGAGTTCAGGCTGATTCGCTGCTGCACGCGCTGCGGCGGTCTGGCATCCTGGCGAGTGATTCGGCGGGAAGCATCACCGAGACTCCGCTCGCGTTGCTGATAGACAGCGTGCCGACGCAGGGAGGGCTCGTCGATGCAATACGTGCAACGACACAGAAGTATGCAGCTCGTGGTGTGCCGGTGTATCCGCTTGTACAGGACGACGGAGGCGCGCGGATCTTTGCCGGCGCGTTTACGAGTCCCGATCAGTCGGCTGAACTGACCAGAACCTTGCGCGTGGCGGGCCTCAAGCCCGTTCTCGTGTATCGAACCGGGAGTACGCCCTAGTGCGTCTGACCAAGCTCGAGATTCACGGCTTCAAATCGTTCGCGGATCGCACCGATATGGTGTTCGAGCCGGGTGTCACGGCGATTGTCGGTCCCAATGGATGTGGAAAGTCCAACGTCTCCGATGCCGTCCGGTGGGTTCTGGGCGAGCAACGGGCGCGCGCGCTCCGCGGCGCCAAGATGGAAGAAGTGATCTTCCAGGGCTCCTCGGCGCGGCGCGCGGTGAACCTGGCCGAGGTGTCACTCCATTTTGAGAATGATGACGGTGCGCTCGACATTCCATTCCGCGAAGTTGTCATCACGCGCCGCCTGAGTCGCTCGGGGGAGAGTGAGTACTTCCTCAACAGCTCACCGTGTCGTCTCCGCGACATTCACGACATGGTTCGCGGCACCGGCCTGGGCGCCGATTCCGCGGTCGTCATCGAAGCGAGGATGATCGACCTCCTGCTTTCCGACAGGCCCGACGACCGGCGTGAGCTGTTCGAGGAGGCAGCCGGTGTCGGCCTCTATCGTGATCGCAAACGCAGCGCCGAGCGGCGGCTCGAGGAGACAACGACGGATCTCGCGCGCATCGATGATCTGATCAGCGAAGTCCAGAGTCAGGTCCGGTCGCTTGCACGCCAGCGGAAGCGCGCCGAACGCCACGCCGAGCTGACCGCGCGCCGGTTTACGCTCGAAGTTGCGCACGCTTCGCGAGAGATTGACGCGTGGCGCGGCGAGCTCGCGCGTCTCGAGGAGCGAGTGGCGGATCTGCACACTCAGGTACCTGCCGAGGAGAAGCGCCTTGGCGACGCCGAAGCCGCGCGCGAGTCTGCGCTGACCGAACGTACGCTTGCCGAGGCGCGCCGAACGGAGTACGCCCGGCTTGTCGCGGATCAACGCGAGGCTGTGCAGCAGCTTCGCGGCGAGATTGCCGTCGCCGAGGAACGGTTGCGGAATGCGTTGTCACGTCGAGAGCGCGCCGAGGAAGAGCGCCGCGAGGGTGACGCTGCCGCTGGTAGAGTGAGCAGCGAGCTCGAGCGAGCCGCGACCGAGCTGTCGGAGCTCGAGGCCGCAATGGCGGGTGCGGAGGAAGCACTCGCATCACACGCCCGGTACGAGGAAGAAGTGCGGTCGGCGCTTGCCGCCGCGCGTTCTAACGTGGAGAAGGGCGAGCGCGAGTTACGCGATCTGCGCGAGGAATTGCACCGAGCCGAATTGGATCGCCAGAGCAGCGAACGCGAAAGAGCGGAGCTCGCCGCACGCCGCGCGAACCTCGAAGCCGAGCAGATGCAGCTTTTCGACGCGGCGGAAGCGTCGCGCCGCGAGCTGGCCGCCGCAGAGGACGCCGCGCTGGTAGCCGCGTCGCGAGTCGCCGAAACCGCAGTAGCCGCTGATGACGCACGGGAGCTTCTCGCGCAGGCGCGCGAACGGGAGAGCACTGCGCGGGCCGAGCTTCTCCGCGCTGAAGAACTGCATACGGCGTCCGTCGCCAAGCTCAATGCACTCGAAGGACTCGAGCGGGAACGTGTCGGCCTCGCACCAGCGGCAGCACGCCTGCTGAAGGAGAGGGGCATATTCGGCGAAGGAGCGGTCCTCGGCCCCCTCAGCGATTTCATGAGCACCGACGCCAGCTCCGCCGCACTGGTAGAGCGCTTTCTGGGACCCACGGTCAACGCCGTTCTCGTTCGCGACCGGGAAGTCGCTGAAGCGGTGCGAGCCTGGCACACGGCGACCGCACCGGGTCCGCTGCTTCTATTGCCGGTGGCGACTGGTGACGATGAGCAAACTGACGCGGCGGAGTTGCCACACGGTCTCGCCGAGCTCATTCAGGCGGCATCGCCAGCGAGCCGTTGGGTGCGCTCGCTGCTTGGCCGCGTGAGCTCACTCGAGAACGGCACCGCGTTTGTGGATGCTCGCGGCGCAATCTGGCTGCCCGCAGCGGAATCGGGTCCGGGGCCCCTGCGGCGTCGAGCCGAGATAACGGAGCTTCGCCAGGTAGTCGCTAACAGCGCTGCCGCGCGGCATGGCGCGACAGCCGCTGCTGAATCCGAGCGGGCGGCGCTGGCCGCTGCGGAACGTGCAGCAATCGTCGCGCAGGAAGAAGCGTCTCAGGCGGCGCGCATTAGCATGGAAGCCGCGGACCGCTCCGCTGCAGCCGGGCGCCAACATCAGCGAGCGGCTCGCGAAGCCGCCGAAGCGCGGGCCCTGATCGATAGGCTCACTGAACGCGAGCGCGTAATCGCTGAGCGGCTGGACTCGCTGATCCTGACCGCGAGCAACGTCGAAACCCGAATCACCGAGCGGGAATCTTCTGTCTCGTTGGCTCGCGAAACACTGGCGGCGGCGGAGCAGAAGCTCGAAGAAGCACGCGAGCAGCGCACATCCAGTCAGATTCGGAGAGCGCAGGCCGAGGCGCAGCTGGCGGTAGCCTCGGATCGTCAGCGCCACTTGAGCGAGGAGTTTGCTTCCGCGACTGGCAGGGTTGAATCCCTGCAGATCGAGCTCGGCACCCTATCCACCGCCGACGCGCAGCTGACCGAGATGCTTTCCCAGTGGCGCAGTGATCTAGACGCACGCCAGGCAACGCTCGACGGCGCCGAAGAGAGACTCGCCGAGGCCGAGCGCCTGGTTCGCGACATCGACGAGCGTCTCGTCCAGGACGAGCATGCGTTGACGGAGATCCGGCACCGCGTTTCGACCCTGAGCGACGAGCTGCACGGTGCGGAACTGCGGTACACGGAGTTGTCGGGCCGGCGAGCGGCAATACGCGAGCGACTCGAAGCAGAATGGAGAAAACCGGTCGACGAGCTTCTTGCTGGCGTCGAAACTTTGGATCTGGATGACGAAGCGCTCCGAGCGGAGACCGCGGTCGTGCGCGAACAGCTCGAAGCGCTCGGACCGGTAAATCCACTGGCGATCGAAGAGCACGAGGAGGAAACGAAACGCCTCGGCTTCCTGACGACGCAGCGCGACGATCTCAATTCGGCGAAGGCTTCGCTTCAGCAGGCGATTCGGGAAATCGACGTTACGGCGCGAGAGCTTTTCCTTCGCACTTTCGTCCAGGTGCGCGAGAACTTCCGCAACATCTTCATGACTCTCTTCGGCGGCGGGGAGTGCGATTTGCGGCTCGAGAATCCCGAGAGCCCGCTCGAGGGCGATATCGAGATCCACGCGTCGCCCCGGGGCAAGCGCACCCAGCGCATCCATCTCCTCTCGAGCGGCGAGAAAGCGCTGGTCGCATTGTCGCTGCTGTTCGGAATCTTTCTAACCAAGCCGAGTCCGTTCTGCCTGCTCGACGAAGTAGATGCACCGCTCGACGATCAGAACATCGGCCACTTCGTTCGGATGCTCAATCGTTTCAAGAACAAGACCCAGTTTATCGTGATCACGCACAATCCGCGTACCACGACCGAGGCGGCAGACGCAGTATACGGCGTGACGATGCAGGAGCCGGGAATATCCTCCCTCGTCAGCGTCCGCATGCGCGGCAAAACGGTCGACGAGACCATCTCGCCCGCCCATCCAGCCCACACACCGCAGCTGCACGACGAGCCCACCGAAGCCGCCGACACAGCGCCAGTCACGGTTTAAATGCTAGTAGTCATGCAACACGACGCGACGGCGAAAGACGTCGATCGCGTAGTCAGTATCATCAAGGAAATGGGTTACGAGGCGCGCCCGATGCCGGGCGCGCAACGCACCGCCGTCGGACTTGTCGGCAATGACGGCCGCGTCGATTCCTCGCGTCTCGAGGCTTTGCCAGGCGTAGCGCAAATCATTCACGTCACTCAGCCCTACAAGCAGGTCTCACGCGAGTGGAAAGCTGAGAACACCGTGGTGGAGATTGCGCCCGGTGTAACCGTTGGCGGAGATACGGTCATCGTCATTGGCGGGCCATGCTCCGTAGAATCGGAGGAGCAAATCCTCTCCGCAGCGCGGATCGTGAAAGCCGCAGGTGGAACTGCCCTGCGCGGTGGAGCGTTCAAGCCACGCAGCTCGCCCTATTCATTTCAGGGCATGGGAGAAAAGGGTCTCGAGCTCCTCGCCCGCGCGAGAGAGGAGACGGGCCTCCCGATCGTCACCGAGGCGATGGACTCGGAAGGCGCACGCCTCGTCGCCGAGTTCGCCGACTGCATCCAGATCGGCGCGCGCAATATGCAGAATTACTCGCTGCTCAAGACGGTGGGTAAGATGGACAAGCCGGTAATGCTGAAGCGCGGCATGGCCGCAACGATCAACGAGCTGCTCCTGAGCGCCGAGTATATCCTGTCGGAAGGCAATGGAAAGGTGATTTTGTGCGAGCGCGGAGTGAGGAGTTTCGATCCCGCGGCGCGCAACATGTTCGACCTCACCGCCGTGCCAATCGTGCACAGGTTGTCGCATCTGCCAATCATCGCGGATCCCAGTCACGGCACCGGTCTTCGTGATAAGGTGATCCCGATGGCCCGCGCCGCGGTCGCCGCCGGCGCGGACGGCGTCCTGATAGAAATGCATCCGGAACCGGATCGCGCTCTATCCGACGGCGCGCAGTCGCTCTATCCGGACCAGTTCACCCAGCTCGTGCGCGAGCTGCGTGCAGTAGCGTCGGCAATTGGGCGCAGCATTCCCCCTTTGGCATCGGGAACGGCATAGCCATAGCAGGGTAGGCACACCTATGAGAAAACTCACGTGCTTCGCCGTCGCGGCAATCGCCGCGTTTCCGGCTGTCTCCCACGCGCAGAGCGCCGACGCCATCATCGATCGCGCCGCAGCGGCTTATTCCCGCCTCAACACCATCCGCGCGGAATTCAGACAAACGCTGACGAATCCATTGACTGGATCCACTCAGACGACCAGCGGAGTGCTGCTTCGAAAGAAGCCGAATCTGTTGAGCGTCAATTTCGAGAGCGGTGACCGAGTGGTTGCGGATGGCTCGACGCTTTGGCTCTATCTCCCGAGCAGTGTTCCGGGACAGGTGGTTCGCATGCCCTATAGCGGGGCGAACGCAAGCGCCTTTGATCCCGCTGAAGAATTCCTGAATTCACCGCGCGCGCGCTTTACTGTGTCGTCGGCAGGCGCTGCGACTATTGGCGGCCGTGCGGCTCACGTAATCACTCTGGTGCCCAAGCGGCCGAACAACGCTTTCACGAGTGCGAAGGTCTGGATCGACGACAAAGATTCGACCATCCGACAGTTCGATCTGGAATCGGCGAACGGACTCCGGCGACACGTCGTCATCACGAGCTTTACCGCGAATCCGTCGCTCGGTCGATCAAACTTTCGCTTCGCAGTGCCCAGGGGAGCAAGGGTCGTCGATCAGTCCGGTCTCGCGGGTGTGGCCTACTAGCCTAGCGCTTCGGCGCCCGCAGCATGCCCCGGAGGACCGCGATCTTCCGCGCATCGATGCCGCGATGAGCGGCGATATCTACAGCCGCCGCCGATAACGCTCGATACACTTCGAGTGCGGTCTCATGCTCCTCGAGCGCTCGCAAGTGTTTTCCGACTGTCTCGGCGTCGCCGCGAACGACGGGACCGGTCAAGGCATCATCCGGGAGAGCCTGCTTCATGTTAGCGAGCGCTCCGTTGATCAGACTCTCGACCGCCTGATAGGCACTCGCATCCGGGATGCCCACCGAATGGAGCAGATGTCCCGCCACCGACGCCAGTACGACCGGGAAATTCGAGGACATCACCGCTGCGGCGTGATAGACAGGTTTCTTCCCCGGCGGAATCTCCAGTGTCCGCGCGCCGAGGTGTCCAGCCAATCTTCTCGATGCATTCTTCGCGGCATTTTCACCGTCGATCCCGATCCATCCCCGACGCAGCAATTCGGCCGAGATCTCCGGATCCGCAAACGGGACAAGCGGATGGAAGGTGCCTCCAGGAAACCCGAGCCCACTGAGTTGAGCGAGGCCTCCGGGCTCGGCGATGGCCGAAGTGTGAAGGATCGCGGTGCCGCGCGTCCCTCGGCCGTCGCGCACAGCGACGAGCAGTTCATCGATCGTCTCATCCAGTTGTGGATCTCGCACGCATACGATGATCACGTTGGCGCGCGCCATTTCAGCCGGCAGCGCGCCCGTCGAAGTAGCGACACCCGACGGCCTTTTGCCATGAAGGCCGACGACTTCTACCTCCGACGCACGAAAGGCGCGAAATAATCCGCGCCCCACGTGACCAGGACCGATGATGAAAACGCGTTCCGTCACTGCGTCGCGAGGCTGTCCGCGGCCTGCGCCTGCATCGTGGCCTTTCGGAGCAGATCGCTTTCGGTCCGCGAGCCGCGGGCGAGCTCGAGAGCTTTCTGAAGTGGCCGATCGACCGACGCGCGGCGCTGGAACTCAGCGTCGCTTCCGAAAACATACCGTGCGATCTCGAATCCGATGAGACGCGACACCAGCGGCTCGGCCTCATCGTATGTCGAGCGCGGGATGTCGATTCCACGCTGGGTCATTCGCGTCCACACCGCGTCGCGCATTTCGGGCGTCACCACGAAATCTGGCGAGGTGACCGCGTGTATGCCTTTGACGTAAAGCGCATAATCCGTCACCGCGTCCCGAAAGTGACTGACGTTGGGCCCGAGAGCACGGATGAAATTCGTCTCCACAGCAGGAGTGGTACTGTCTCCCGCCTGGACATCGGGAGTGATACCTCCGCCCCCATATACAACTCGGCCCGCATCGGTGCGGAAGCGCTCACGGGTCGGCGGCTCATCGTCAGTATCGTCGTCGCCCGGCCGATGCCGAGTGATCGACCGACCGGCAGGTGTAAACCACCGCGCCGTCGTAAGCTTTAGACCGCCCTCCGCCCCGAACGAGATGACGCTTTGCGCACTTCCCTTCCCGTAGGTTGGCGTTCCGACGATCACCGCCCGGTCATGATCCTGCAGCGCGCCCGCCACGATCTCGGCTGCGCTTGCGCTGCGTCCGTCGACGAGAGCGACGAGTGGTAAGTCCGGCCAACGCTGCCTGGCGCTGTCGGCGAAGTCACGGTTTGCTTCGGGAACGCGGCCCCGCATGCTGACGATGCGCTGCCCTGGATTCAGGAATAAGTCGCTGACCCGAACACCCTGGCTGAGAAGTCCGCCCGGATTGGTACGAAGGTCCAGCACCAGCGTCTTCATGCCGCGCGCGCGCAGGATGTTGATCGCGCCCGTGAGCTCCTTTGCGGTCGAATCGCTGAACGCTTTTAAATCGATGTAGCCGACTCCATCGCTGAGCATCGATGCCCGCCTGACGGCGCTCTGGTGAATTGTCGTGCGCACCAGCTTGAACAGCATTGGAGTCGCCATTCCGGGCCGTTCCACCTTCAGCGTCACGGCTGTTCCAGGCTTGCCCCGCAACGCATTCGACGTCTCCTCACTCGTCCAACCCTTCGCGGATTTGCCCATTATTTCGATTATCCGATCACCGGGCTGCAAGCCGGCGCGTTCCGCAGGTCCGCCTGGCAACGGCGCGACCACGATCAGCCAGCCGTCGCGAAGATCGGTCTCGAGGCCCAGTCCGGCGTAATTTCCGCTCGTGCTCTCGCTGAGCCGGGCAAATCTGTCTGGCGGAAGAAAAGTCGTGTACGGGTCGCCGAGCTCGTAGAGCATTCCGTCAACAGATTTCTTGTACAGCACCGAATCGGCGAGCGTGTCGACGAAGTCGTTCTCAACGAGTCGCATCACGTGGTCGAAAAGCTGCTGACCCTCGTAAACAGTGAAGGTGCCGGTTCGCGACCCGCGCTGAAGGAGCCAGCCTCCGGTCACAAGGGCCGCAAACAAGGTTCCCGTAACAATCATTGCGCGCGCCCGAACCGATGCGCTGGGCAACTTGATTTTCATATGGCGTTCAACTCTGGATGCTGCTAAAGGGTTGTGGAAATGCCGAAGCGAGTGCTGAGACAACTCGAGACAAAACTGTGGTCTCGTCGCCGGATCCATCGATCAGCTTGATTGGTCCGCACTCGGGATGCGAACGTTGCCAGGCTGGCTCGACAAATTTGCGGAAGGCGTCACCAACTCTTTGGTGAAAGTCGTCCGCCGAGCGCTCGATGCGGTCGCGTTTTCCGCGAGCGTCCGCCCGCTCTAATCCCTTTGATGCTGGCACATCGAGCAGGAGTGTCAAATCGGGGACGAGTGAATTTGTAGCGAGGCGATTTGCCGCTCGTACTTCGTCCTCGGGCAATCCGCGTCCGACAATCTGGTACGCATAAGTTGAGAGGAAAAACCGGTCGAGCAGGACCACGTCGCCAGCATCTAAGGCCGGTCGAATCTCGCGCGCGATGAGCTCCGCTCGCGACGCCATGAAAAGAAGGGCCTCCGTAGCGGTAGTTATCTGCTGCTCAGGATCGAGAAGAATTTCGCGGATTGCGTCACCAACGGGCGTTCCGCCGGGCTCACGCACAGCCACGGCTGCAACCCCCTTCGCGCCCAGTCGCTCGGCGAGCAAACGAATCTGCGTAGTCTTGCCTGCGCCCTCCGCTCCCTCGAACACTATCAGCTTACCGCGCGCCACACTCAGCCCAGTGTGATGATCGAGCTCGTCGCGCCCTTCTTCATGCCGTCCATGATCCATTGATTAACACGCAGCATGATCTTGTCGAAGTTCTCCTGGGCGGCGACCGCGCGCTGATACGCAGTTTGCGACTGGATCTTCTCCAGCATTGAGTCGAGCTGTTCCTCCATCTCGGGCGTCGGATTCTCGCCGCGCTGAATGAGCTGTTGCGCCTCGCCGCGCAGCTTCTCCATCTGTTGGAGAAGCGTTACGGATTCACGATCCTCGTTCAGCGCCTCGCTGGATCGCTTCAACGCCTGGTACTCCGGACTCTGGCCAATCAATCTCCCGAGCTCCTTGGCTTTCTCTTCGAGCATTCCGTCTCCTTTCAGGCTCTATCGTTCAAACTCGTCGCGCGAAGACGAATCGCTCACGTCCCGTGAGATCGAGAAGAACTTCGACGCCCGCGTACCTGCCATCGACCGAGATCATCTCCGCCACAGTGCTGGCTCGCCGAGTATCGACTTCCAGAGCGAGCAGTCCGCCATGGACGAGAGACTGAGGCGCCTGTCGCACGAGTTCCCGCGTCACCGCGAGACCTTCGTCTCCGCTCAGAAGCGCCAGGCACGGTTCCCAGTCGCGGACGTCCGCCGGCAGCTCGGCGACTTCGGCAAAGCTGATGTAGGGCGGGTTGGACACTATCGCATCGAATTTCTCGCCGGATACTGGGGCAAGCAGCGAGCCGTGACGGAGCTCCACGGGTGATTTGAGGACTGCCTCAAGTGACCGGAGATTCGCGGCGGCAACCGCCAGCGCGCCGCGCGAGATATCGGTTCCGATCACCGCGGCGAAGCGACGCTCGAAGGCGAGCGAGAGGGCGATTGCGCCCGAGCCGGTTCCGATGTCCGCGACGATTCGGGTGTTCGCATCGCATCGCTCGAGCACTCGTTCGACGAGCATTTCAGTCTCGACGCGGGGTATCAGGACCCGATCATCCACCTCCAGCGTCAAATGTCGGAAGCAGGCACGCGAGACTGCGTATGCGAGCGGGGCGCCGCGCGCTCGACTCATGACTGCTCGAATGACGGAGCGCGCCACTTCAGGGGACGCATCTGCGACAGAATTTGCGGCCGCCCAGAATTTGGGGACGTCGAGGACCGCAGCGACGATCTCTCTTGCTTCCTTGTCCGGCTCAGAGACACCCTCGGCCCCGAGCATCGCTTCGCATCCCGCGAGGAGGTCGCCGATGGTACCGATCGGCATCCTGGTGGGAAAAAACGGAGCGCCCGAGTTACTCACCGAGTTTCTCTTCGACGTCTGCGACCTTCAGTGCTTCGATGAAGGGGTCGATTTCGCCATCTAGCACTTTGGTGAGCTCGTGGAGCGTGAGATTGATCCGGTGGTCGGTGACGCGGTTCTGCGGGTAGTTGTAGGTCCTGATTTTTGCGGAGCGATCGCCCGTCCCAACCTGCGTTTTTCTCATCCGCGCGCGGGCCGCTTCCTGTTCGGCGATTTTTGCGTCGAGCAACCTGGCGCGGAGGACTTCCATCGCCTTGAGTTTGTTCTGAAGCTGAGATTTCTGATCCTGCTGGCTCACCACGATTCCGCTCGGAATATGGGTGATGCGAACGGCCGAGTCGGTTGTATTGACGCTTTGGCCACCCGGGCCCGACGACCGGAACACATCGATTCTGAGATCCTTATCCTCGATTTTGAGATCGATTTCTTCGGCCTCAGGGAGTACTGCCACAGTGGCTGCGGATGTATGGATGCGTCCCTGATTTTCGGTGACCGGCACGCGCTGCACTCGATGCACGCCCGACTCCCAGCGCATCGCGCCGTAAGCGCCTTCGCCTTTAACCTTGAAGATCGCTTCCTTCATTCCGCCAAGGGTGCCTTCGGATTGTGAGATCATTTCGACGCGCCAGCGGCGGCCTTCGGCGAAGCGGGTGTACATGCGAAAAAGGTCTGCAGCGAAGATAGCGGCTTCATCGCCGCCGGTACCACCCCTGATCTCGACAATGGCGGGGCGGTCGTCGAGCGGATCGTGCGGAATTAACGCCGGTTTTATCTGGTCGAGCAGTGTCTCGACCGTTTTCTCGAGGCGTGCTATCTCGTCGGCTGCCTCGCGCGCCATTTCGGGGTCGTCAGAGTCGAGGAGCTCGCGGGTTTCCGCGAGCTCCTGTTCGGTCCTCTGAAGTTTTGTGGCCATCTCCGTAAGGGGTTGGAGATGCCTGAGCTCGCGGCCCAGCGCCGCCATGCGCTGCTGGTCCCTTACGGTCTTCGGATCGGAGAGCTCTCGCTCTACCTCAGAGGCACGCTCGACGGCGTCTCTGAGCCGGTCGCGTAGACTCAGCTTTCGCTGCTGGAGCCAGCGGCCTGCTTGCCGTACTTCTGACGGAAGCGCTCAACGCGTCCCGCGGTATCGACGAGCTTCTGCTTGCCCGTGAAGAAAGGGTGGCAGTTGGCGCAGATATCGGTGTGAATCTCCGCCTGGGTGGAGCGGGTCTGATATGTGTTCCCGCATGCGCAGCGAACAGTCGCCGTGGCGTATACTGGGTGGATATCGGGTTTCATTTGAGTCTCTCTGGAATTGGTTCGGACGTAGCTATGAACTATAGCCAAATCCGGTCGCTCAAACAAGTTACACGCACTGCACTGCGCCTTTTCCGCCTTTTCCGCGAAACCACCAACGTTCCGTAGCCAAACGCGGAGTTAGTCGCCGGCGACAACCAAGTTCCTTATGCGTCAGAAATCTTTGGTGAGCGTGCCAGCCAAAGCGTACCTCTGCAATTTTGACAATCAGGTAGTTCAAACTGACGAGCCGAATTGTCGAAATGGCAAATCCCGATTGGTACATCGGTTGCCTCTTTTCCCGAGCGAAAATTCGAGCAAAACCTCAACTACAGGAGACGAAAATGCTCTACAATTTGGCGACGGCATCACCGATTTTCGGACTCCGGCGCGAGATCGACCGGCTGTTCGAGGACACGTTTACACGAGGTGGGAGTGCCTGGACACCGGCGGTCGACATCAAGGAAACTGAAAGTGATTTGCGGCTCGATCTGGAGCTCCCTGGACTCCGGCCCGAAGACGTAGAGATCACCTGCGAGAATGGAATCCTCACTATCCGCGGCGAAAAGCGGAACGAGCGCAAGGAAGGTGAGGAGAACCGGTATCATCTGGTCGAGCGGACGTACGGATCCTTCATGCGCAGCTTCACACTGCCGCAGGGCATCGATGAGAACCAGATCGAGGCCAATTTCGACAACGGCATTCTTTCCGTTCACATCCCGAAGACCGCTCTGCCCCAGCCAAAGAAGATTCAGATCAGCGGCGGCCAGCAGAAGCAACAGGCTGCGGTGGGCAACGGAAGCACGAGCAACCAGAACCAGCATTCCAACAACCAGCAGTCGACACGTAATTCGGGCAAGTCCAGTTCCCAGCGCGAACGGTCGGGCGAACAGGTAGCGGCGCAGAGCCGATAACGCCTCCACGCGCGAAAAAGACTCACCCGCTGGGTGAGTCTTTTTTTTATTAGCGCCCTCGTTGGCGCGGTGGCAGCGCTACATCTTACTTCGATGAAAGCGCTCACCCTTCTATCGTCCGTTGCAATCCTGCTTGCTGATCGACCGGTTGCCGCCCAATTCCTGCCAGCGCCGGTTGTCGGAAGCCAGAGCCCGGCCGTCGAAGAGCCCGGCTCGAACCTCACCGTGTATCTCCTTACCTTCGGTTGGGGCGACGAGGTCTGGGAGCGGTTCGGTCACAACGCGATCTGGATCAAGGATCGCCGGCTCGGAACGGACACCACTTACAACTGGGGGATGTTCGACTTCAATCAGCCCCATTTCCTTACGCGCTTTCTGACCGGCGACACCCGGTACTGGATGGAAGGAATACCGCTCGAGCCAATGCTCGCATACTACAAGCAGAACAACCGCTCCATCCTCGCGCAGGAGCTGAATTTGACGCCGGCGCAGCGCTACTCGCTTCAGGAATTCGTGCGTTTGAACGAGCAGCCGCAGAACAAGTTTTATCGCTACGACTACTACGTCGATAATTGCTCGACGCGTTTGCGCGACGCGCTGGACCACGCGGTCGGAGGGCAGCTGCAGACCTCCACGGTTTCGCGAATGACTTCCGGGACTTATCGATCACACACTCTGCGTCTCCTGGGCAACAACATTCCGCTGTATACAGGAGCCAATCTGGCGCTCGGACATCCGGCGGATAAACCGCTATCGGTGTGGCAGGAAATGTTTTTGCCGGTTCGCATGGCAAATGATCTGCGCACGGTGCAGCTCACCGACAGCACGGGCGCCAAGATCCCGTTCGTTCGCTCCGAGATGGCTCTTTTTACCGCCGGCCGTTCCCCGGAGCCGTCATCGCCACCCCACTATTTGCCGTGGTTCGTGGCAGCGGGTATCCTGCTCGCGGCGCTGTCGCTCGCCCTCGTGCGAAGCGCCGAAGGCGGAAGTCGAATAGCGCTTTTTTTCGCGACCGCCCTGGCGACAGTGTGGAGTCTCATCGCCGGCGCAGCGGGGCTCGCGCTCGTGATTGCATGGGGATTCACAAAGCACCACTTCATGGGGCGAAACGAAAACCTTCTGCACTTCGACCCGCTGCTGCTCGGACTCACGGTACTTATCCCGCTGTCGATTTATGGCCTGCGCGCGGTTTCGAAGGCGCACAAGTTGGCGGGTCTGGTCGTTGCTCTGACCCTTCTTGGGTTCGTGTTACAGGGGACGCCCGCCTTCGACCAGAAGAACGGCGAGATCATCGCGCTAGCACTGCCGATGAATCTGGCGGTGTGGTGGACCATTCACCGCCTTACCGCCTATAGGCGAACTTCCTTGCCGTCTTCCGCGGCTTTGTAGATCGCTTCCATAAGCTTCATCACGGCGAGCTGGTCATCCGGAGGATCGTAACCAATATCTTCACTGACCACCGCGATAAAATGCGCTAGCTCAGCCCGATACGACTGAAGAAATGCGCTTTCCCGCGCGGCCGCGCCACTCGGCGAGACATCGGTTGGCTTTCCGTTGAGCATTTTCACCACGCGAAGCGGGGCAAGTCTCGCGCTGCCTCGCGCTGACAGGACCTCGAACCACCATCGCTCCTCCTGGCCGATGTACGACCAGGAAACGTCGAAGCTGAAACTGATACCGCCGGCACACTCGACGTGCACTATCATCGCGTCCTCGACAGTCGTCGAGCCGCGGGTACGATCCATGTGGGCTGTAACTCTGACCGCCTCGGGAAAATCCGCGAGCCAGAGCGCGAGATCGACCAGCGGGTAGCCATGCTCGAAGAAGGCGCCGCCACCCGCCTCGGGACGACGGAACCGCCATCCCGTGCGCGAGCTCGCAAACTGATATTGCCCGGCGCGAATGCCAATGAGCCGGCCGAGTTCACCGCCTTGCAAAAAGCGATAGAGCTGCTGCACATCGCTCCGGAAGCGGTGGTTGTTGCCGACGACGACTTTGCGATCTGACTGCTTCGCGGCCGCAAGAATGCGCTCGACACCGCGCGACGTCAGTGACAGCGGTCGCTCGCACAATACGTCCACCTTGGACTTGAGCGCGCGCAGCACATGCGGCTCGTGCAGATGATTGGGCGTTGCGATCACGACGGCATCCACCTGATCGAGCTCCAGCAAATCCTCGAAGTCAGTGAACACGTCCGGAACTCCGAGCCGCTCGGCAAGCGCACTCGCCTTCGGACGGTCGTTGTCGCAAATCGCGATAAGCTGCGCGCCTCTGATTTTCGCGAGCACTGGCAGGTGGGCTAGCTGCGCGATTGCTCCGGCGCCCACCAACCCGAGCCGGACATTTTCCTTTGTCGATTTTGTTTCCTTCGCGCTAACCGGCGATTCTGCCAATCGTCGTCCCCGGGTAATAGGTCTCTAGAATCGTACGATAATTTTGGCCGGCGCGCGCGCGGCCAATCGCTCCCCACTGACACATTCCGATACCGTGACCGTAGCCGCGGCCCTTGATCGTGAGACCAGTAACCTCTCCTCCCGACGTTTCCGCACTTAGAGTGAATAAGGTGCTATTCAAGATCGCGCCCTTCGGATCGCGCAACACGAACCGGATGTCGTTGCCCTTTAGCAGGTAGGTCTCGCGGTCGGTACGCACTGCAATCGCCGCCACGCGGCCGGACTCGGTCCGGCCTTGCTCGCGGACGTCGGTGATCCTGCCAAGATTGGTTTTCGGCGCGTTGGTATAGCTCGCGAGGTATTTCTCCATAACCGCTTGCAATCCCGCCGCATCATAAGTCTGCGTCCAGCTGAACCTCGGCGACGGGTCGCAGTAATAGCCGTCGCTGCCCGGGATGCGATCGCTGACTGGCCGCAGATAGGGTTCGTCAGGTTGGTCGTACCAGACTTCGCTCACGGCCGCGGTACTGCCCCCGCAGGTCGAATGATACGGGGTGTTGATCGGTTTGCCGCCGTAGAGTACCACAGCATCGGCCGTCGAATTGATTGCGGAATCCGACAACGGTTTCTCCGCGTTGACGCCGCCGTACACCTGGTCCTGCACCGTTGCGTACATGTCGAAGGCACGACCATCGTTTAGATGCTTGTATGCGTAGGTCCGCGCGGCAACGGCTTGAGCTTCGACCGCAGCGATCTCCGCGGCGGTGCGGTTGCCGATTTCAAGGGGAACTACGCCTCTCAGATAGGAATCCATCGTAAGACGATTTACGACGATCGCGCCAGAATCCGATCGGCTGATTAGCAGCTCGCCGCGATAAGGCTTGCCATTCCAGGTAATCAATGAGCCGTTGCCAAGCGGTCGGACGATCAGTGTCCCGGCGTTAGCCTCCGTGGGAATGGTGGCGGTATCCGCTCCTCCGTAGCGCGCAATTGGATCGTCGCCCCCTTCCTGGTAAACAGCCCAGTCTCCAGTCGCCCCTATTTTGCTTTCCCCGCTCGTCGCCAGTGCGATTCGAACCAGCTGACTCCGGCCGTTCTTGTAAGTGCCGGCCGCCACCGGAAGGTTGCCCGTGGTGCCGCGCGGAGACGAAAGCGATACGCACGACACGACTCCGAGGATTCCGAGCGCGAAGCCCGCGAGCACGCCTCGAGTACTGCTTGTCGAACTACGCAACCGCCGACTCCATCGCGCGCCGCAATCCCGCCAATGCATCCGCCACCTCCGCCTCACCGTGTGCCGCCGACATGAAACAGGCCTCGAACGGCGACGGTGCTAAATACACGCCTGCCGCGAGTGCTCCGTGAAAAAAACGGCGAAAGATCCGAGCGTCAGACGCCTTTGCTTCAGAAAAATTCCGGACTGGCGTACTGCTGAAGAAAAACCCCCACATTGATCCGGCCTGGCTCACTGTAAGTGGAACATCCAGATCCGCACCGATCTTTTGCAAGCCTTCGACCAGGGCGCTCGTCCTGGCTTCGATCTTTGCATGAAGGGCGGGAGTAAGAACCGAAAGCGTCGCGACTCCGGCCGCCATTGCGAGAGGATTCCCGGAAAGCGTACCTGCCTGGTAGACGGGCCCGGATGGCGCGATCCGGTCCATGATCCCGCGCCGACCGCCATACAGTGCGACCGGCAGGCCGCCGCCGATCACTTTCCCCAGCGTGGTGAGATCAGCGGTCACGCCAAATCGTTCCCGCGCTCCGCCAGGAGCGATTCGAAAACCCGTCATTACCTCATCGAAGATCAGGAGGGCACCGGAGCGGTCGGCGAGTGCGCGCAGTCCCTCCAGAAATCCTGGATCTGGAGCGATGAATCCCGCGTTTCCGACCACTGGCTCGACGATGATCGCGGCGATCTCTCCCTCATGCCGATCCACCAGATCGGTCGCCGCGTCGAGGTCGTTGAATGGTGCCGTCAGGGTCAGCGAAGCCAGCGCTTCCGGAACGCCGGGCGAGTCGGGCAAGCCCAGGGTAGCTACTCCGGATCCGGCGCGAACCAGAAAAGAATCGCCATGTCCGTGATAGCAGCCGTCGAACTTGAGAATCGCATCACGTCCCACAAACGCGCGCGCAAGACGAACGGCGCTCATCGTCGCCTCGGTCCCACTCGAGACGAACCGCATCATCTCGATGTGCGGCATCCGCGCGCGAATCAGCTCGCCAAGTTGCACCTCGAGCTCTGTAGGCATTCCGAAGCTCGTACCATCGTGCATGGCCCGATCGAGCGCGTCGAGCACGATCGGGTTCGCATGTCCGAGAACCAGCGGTCCCCACGACAGAACAAAGTCGATGTACTCCTTTCCGTTCGCATCCCAGATGCGGGCGCCTTCGCCGCGCGCCGCAACTACGGGTTCACCGCCCACTCCTCGAAATGCGCGGACCGGTGAGTTCACCCCTCCGGGAAAAAGCTGGCGGGCCCGCTCCATCACTTCGGCAGACCGCACCTAGAGCCCGCGCGAAAGAAGATGAAGCGACGTTCCGGGCATCAGCGCCCGAAGCTTCCGATCGTGGTTTGCTGAATCGGAAGCTGCCGGCCGAGGCGTGGCGCGGAC
>DATAHM010000068.1:0-4570 GCA_036263215.1 Gemmatimonadaceae bacterium | reverse complement strand
CGCTCGCTCGATACGTCGGAGCCGCGCCGGACTCAAGGATCCAAATCGTCCAATCGGTTCGTTCATCTTCTCCGGCCCAACCGGCGTCGGCAAGACCGAGGTTGCGCGCTCACTCGCGAAGTTCCTGTTCGCGGATCCGTCAGCCTTGATTCGCGTCGATATGAGCGAGTACATGGAGAAGTTCTCGGTGTCGCGTTTGATCGGCGCGCCTCCGGGCTACGTCGGATACGAGGATTCGGGAACGCTGACGAAGGCTGTGCGGCGCAAGCCGTATAGCGTCGTCCTGCTCGACGAGATCGAGAAGGCGCACCCTGATGTGTTCAACATCCTGCTCCAGGTACTCGATGAGGGTCACCTGACCGACAACTACGGCCGCGTGATCGACTTCAAGAACACCGTCGTGATCATGACCTCAAACGTCGGTGCTCGCGACATCACCAAGGGTCGCGGGCTTGGCTTCCATGCTCCGGACCTCAAGTCGAACTTCGACCGCATCGCCGAGAAGGTGAAGGAAGAGATGCAGCACGTCTTCAACCCCGAGTTCCTGAACAGGCTCGACGACGTGATCGTCTTCCATCCGCTGTCCGAGGCGAACATCGCGGAGATCGTTGGGATTCTCCTGAAGGATGTACAGAAGAGGTTGGGTGACGAAGAGCTAACGCTCAAGCTCACCGAACCAGCATCGTCGTTCCTCGTCAAGCATGGCTACGATGAGAAATTCGGCGCGCGTCCCTTGAAGCGTGCGATTCAGAAGTACATCGAGGATCCTCTGTCCGAGAAGATCCTGCTCGCGGAGTTCGCGAAGGGCGACGAGATCGAAGTAGATCTGGCCGCCGACGGCGAGAAGCTTGAATTCCGAGTGCTGAGCGGAACTCCAAAGGCGTAAAACACTCGCACAACAACACCGGGGCTGCGGGAGAGAGCAACTCTCCCGCAGCCCTTTTGTCTAATTGGAATACCGTGTGTTCGCCGGGACCTCCATAAAAGTGATTGGTGTATATTTCGGACATGCATAAAAGAGTCACGTACGTGCTGGCGCTCGCTGCCGCGAGCGCGGTTTCCGCACATGCACAGGAGACCGCGCCAGGGGCGTGTTCCACGCCTGAGGCTATAGTTTCAAGCGGCAATTCCCGGGTCGACAGCGCTGCGGTACGCGCGACGTCCGGACTAACGGCTGGCAGCGCGCTCAACGTTCGGGACATCCAGTCCGGTATCAAGGCGCTCTACGCCACCGGGCAGTTCGACGACGTGCAGATCGTCTGCCGGGTTGCGCCCGCCACCGGCAAGGCGACCCTCGTCATCGAGGTGAAGGAGCGGCCCGTGCTGACTAGCTACGCCGTGGTGGGCGCTGACCGAGTATCGCCCAAGACGGTGAAGGAAAAACTCGCTTTCGCTACAGGCGCACCAGTCGATCCGGGTAAAATCGCCCGTGCCATTGCGAGCACGGACTCGCTTTACGAGAGCAACGGCTACTACCTCGCCCGCGTTCAGGCCGATTCGACCATCACCGACGGCAAGCTCTCAATTGTGTTCCACATCGATGAAGGTCGAAGACTCGCGGTGTCGGGCATCCGCATCAACGGCAACAAGAATATCTCCGACGAGGACATTGTCGGCGCGATGGACACGAAGCCCGAGGGGTTTCTGTGGACGCGCAACGGTGAATTCGACGATGCGAAGTTCGCGACTGACCTGAGCGAGCACATTCCGCAGCTGTACGGCAGCCGCGGCTACATCGACTTCCGCATCCTCAAGGACACCCTGATCGTAGATCGCGCCAAGGGCAAAGGCCTTATCGACATCACCGTTAGCGAAGGGCCGCGATATGTCGTCGGCAACTTCGAAGTACTCGGCAACCGCCGATTCTCGACGGAGCAAATCAACGAGTTCTATCCCTTTGGGAAGAACCAGCAGGCGACGGTGACGCAGCAGGCGCTGAGCCTCCTGCGCCACACTTACATCAACCCACCGAACACCTTTGACGCTGCCAAGTGGGACGACGCGCAGGAGAAGCTGTCCGAGGCTTATAACGACGAAGGCTACATTTACGCGCAGATTCGACCCGTTACCGAGCGCGTGCCGAGCACGGACTCCGTGCGAAAGGTGAACCTGCGCTGGGAGATAGAAGAGCGCACACCAGCAATCGTCAATCGGATCGAGATCACCGGCAACGACTACACCCACGAGTCGTGCATTCGCGAGCAGATAGTTCTCGCACCGGGCCAGGTTTTCAACCGCAACTATCTTATTCGCAGCTACCAGAACATCGGGAACCTAAACTTCTTCGAGACACCGATGCCCGCGCCGGAGACGAGGCCCAGCGGCGATCAGGGCGACGTCGACATCATCTTCAACGTCAAGGAGAAGAGAACAGGCAACGTCAACTTCGGCGCATCCATGGGCCAGGGCACGGGACTTGGCGGTTTCATCGGGCTGGACCAGCCCAACCTGCTGGGACGCTGCAAGCGCGCGCAGGTGCAGTGGCAGTTCGGCAGATACATCAACGACTTCAACACGACTTACAGCGACCCCAACATTAGACAATCGCGCATCTCCGGGAGCCTGACAGCTTACCACAGCATGTCGCGATTCCAGATCGCCGAGCTCGGCGGCGCCGTGCGCACGGGTGGTCAGATCCAGCTCGGATTCCCAGTCCCGAATTCGCTTTACACGAGACTCTTCGTGTCCTACGGCGGCGAGAAAGTGAAATACCAGAGCCAGGGTTTGCTGGGGACGGTTGCCGACGCGTGCAAGAATTGCTTCCGCTCAACCCTAGGGTTTACCGCTCAGCATGACACGCGGACCGGCTTGCCGTTCCCAGCGGATGGCGGATTGCAGTCCTTCAACGCGCAGTTCAACGGCGGCCCCCTCGGCGGCACCGCGGCGTTCCAGCGGTATACCACGGAGCTACGCTCATTTGCGCCGATCGGACACATTGGCGGCAATCTCATGGGAGGCGAGCCGATGATGTTCGTCGTCGGGCTCTCCGCGCGAGCCGGAGCCGTGTTTGGCAATACCGGACCCTTCTTCTACTCCCAGGCGTTCACGGTGGGCGGAACCCAGTATGGCGAGCAGCTGCGCGGCTACGACGAATTCTCCATCACGCCGAGCGGGTTCAATCCGAATGCCGACCAGAACCAGGCCCAGGTCTCTTCATTCGGCAACGCATTCTTCGTTGGAACTGGCGAGATAGGCCTTCGGATCAACCAGTCGCTGTACATGAACACCTTCTTTGAAGGCGGTAACGTCTGGAACAAGCCACGCGAGTTTGACCCGACCCGGCTCTTCCGAAGCGCCGGTTTTGGGGTGAGCACTTTGAGCCCTCTCGGACCTTTAGGTGTTGACCTCGGGTATGGGTTCGACAAAGTTGATGCGCAAGGGCGTCCGGCACCTGGCTGGAAGCTGCATTTCAAACTTGGACAATTCTTCTAACCCTGGAGTAATAATGCGAGTGCTACTTCGTGCGAGCTTGATCGCACTGGCCGCGTCGCTGACGATCGCCGCAGGGAGCAGCGCGCAGGCGACCGCCGCGAGCGCACCGCCGGTGCCGGTCAAGATTGGCTACATCAATTCTGCCCAGCTCCTGCAGGAAGCCCCCGGCCGCGCCGAGGCAGAGGCGCAGTTCGACCGCGAGGTTGGGGCCTACCGCCAACAGCTGCAGCGGATGAACGACTCCCTCAATGCGCTAATGGCGGCGTTCGATCGGGACGCGCCGAAACTCGACACGGCCGCGCGCGCCGCACGCGGCAAGGCTATTCGCGATCGAGAGGCAGAATACCAGACACGCGCGCGTGGTCTCGACTCGACGATGCAGGCGAGGCAGGCTGAGCTCGTGAAGCCAATCATGGAGCGAGTTCAAAAGGTCATCGAAGCGATAAGAGCAGAGGATGGATACTCGATGATTCTCGACGTGGGTGCGCAGACGAGCGTGGTCGTCGCCGCTGACAAGCGCCTCGACCTCACGGATCGCGTTCTCGCGCGACTGAAGGCGCAGGGCGTACCTGCGTCAGCACCCGGTGGTGCGCTCGTGCCGACACCTGCGGGAGTGACTCGGCCCAAGAAGTGACGCCTTCCAACGGCTCCGAAAAGTCGATCAGCGGTGATGGTGCTAGCACTATCACCGCTGAGGCTATTGCGGACCTTGTCTCCGGGGAATTGGTTGGCGATGGGCAGGTTGCGGTGTCCGGCGTGGCTCCGCTCGACCGCGCCGAGGCCGTGCACCTCAGCATTCTGAGCAGCGCGAAATATCAGGCTCTATTCGCGACGACGCGAGCCGGAGTTGTTTTGGTGGACCCGGAATTTCGCGAAAGCGTAGGCTCTCCACGGGCGCGGATCATCGTCCGGCAGCCTCTCGAAAAGCTTCTCGCTCTCTTACCGCGTCTCTATCCGCCTCGACAAGGCCAGAAGGGGATTGCGCAAACGGCTCGCCTTGGCCGTGGCGTCACGCTGGGTGAAAACGTATCGATCGGTGATTACGCGGTCATCGGGACAAGCGCAAAGCTGGGTGATGATGTGGTAATTGGCGCACACTGCGTGATCGGCGACGACGTCATCATCGGGAATGGCTCGC
>DATAHM010000067.1:0-2128 GCA_036263215.1 Gemmatimonadaceae bacterium | reverse complement strand
GCGGAACACTTCGGCGGGAGCTCGCCGATCTGGCGCCGACGGGGACGCGCCGCATGGGAGCGAATCCGCACGCCAACGGCGGATTGCTGCTCAAGGACTTGAAGCTGCCGGACTTTCGCGAGTATGCAGTGGATGTCGGCGCACCGGGGAAAACCGACGCTGAGTCGACGAGAGTCATGGGGAATTTCCTGCGCGACATCATCACGATGAATGCGGCCACACGGAATTTTCGGCTTGTCGGCCCAGATGAGACGAACTCCAATCGCCTGAACGCTGTCTTCGACGTCACGACGCGGGAATCAGTTGCCGAGATCATTCCGGACGACGACCACGTGTCGCCTGACGGCCGTGTAATGGAGATGCTGAGCGAGCACGCCTGCCAGGGTTGGCTCGAGGGGTACCTGCTGACCGGACGGCACGGGTTCTTTTCCTGCTACGAGGCGTTCATTCACATTGTCGACTCGATGTTCAATCAGCACGCGAAGTGGCTCAAGACAACGCGCGCGATTCCCTGGCGCAAGCCAATTGCGTCGCTCAACTATCTGCTGACATCGCACGTGTGGCGACAGGATCACAACGGGTTCAGCCATCAGGATCCGGGGTTTATCGACCACGTCGTCAACAAGAAAGCGGACGTCATTCGGGTGTATCTACCGCCCGATGCGAACACGCTTCTGTCGGTGACCGATCACTGTCTGCGCAGCCGCAACTACGTGAACGTGATCGTCGCGGGCAAGCAACCCGAGCCTCAATGGCTGGATATCGACGCGGCATGCGAGCACTGTGAGAAGGGCATCGGTATCTGGCACTGGGCGAGCAACGATGGCGGCGGTGAGCCGGACGTCGTGATGGTGTGCGCCGGGGACGTACCGACTCTCGAGACTTTGGCGGCGGTCGATCTGCTGCGCACCAATCTTCCGCGGCTCAAGATCAGAGTGGTGAATGTCGTCGATCTGATGACGCTGCAGCCCGACACCGAGCATCCGCACGGATTACCCGACGTCGAGTTCGACGCAATTTTCACCGCGGATAAACCGATCGTCTTTGCCTTCCATGGCTATCCGTGGCTCATTCACCGACTCACTTACCGCCGCCACAATCACGACAATCTTCACGTTCGCGGCTACAAGGAAGAGGGGACAACGACGACGCCCTTCGACATGACGGTGTTGAATGATATGGACCGGTTCCACCTGGCTGAGGACGCGGTGAAACGGACCAATCTCGGGGCGGAGGCCAGGCCGATTCTGGACATGCTCCGCGAGAAACTGAGGATGCACACCGCCTATGTCCGGCAGCATGGAGAGGACGTGCCAGAGATTCGCGATTGGCGATGGGATGCGGAGAGGCTGGGTCCCGATCGCGGGCGCCGTTGACGGAGACTGACGGAAAATCGATTCTCGTTCTGAACGTCGGCTCGTCGACGCTCAAGTTTGGTTTGTTTCCGCTCGTAGCGCGCGACCAGCCGCTGTCGAGCGGGGTATTGGAGTACACGCCCCAGGCGGTCCAGAAGCTGTTGCGACAGCTCGAGGACGATTCGCGTTTCGCATCGGTTCGGGCGATCGGGCATCGGGTCGTGCACGGCGGTAGGACACTGCGCAAGCCAACCCGCATCGATGCTAGTGTACGGCGCATGCTCCAGGATCTGGTGCCGCTTGCTCCGGACCATCTCCCGGCAGAGTTGCGGGCGATCGATGAAGTGGCACGATTGCATCCGGATCTCCTTCAGGTTGCCTGCTTCGACACCGCGTTTCATGGAGACCTGCCCGCAGTGGCCCGGCTGTTTGCGTTGTCCCGCGAGCTGTCGGAGTCCGGCATCGTACGGTACGGTTTTCATGGCCTGTCCTACGAGTACATCACGACCACGTTGCGCGAACGCGGCGAGCTGCCCTCCCGCACCATCATCGCGCACCTCGGCAACGGTGCCAGCATCGCCGCCGTTCGCGACGGCGTGTCGATAGACACCAGCATGGGGATGACGCCTGCTGGAGGCCTGGTGATGAGCACACGGAGCGGTGACCTCGATCCCGGTGTTCTTCTCTATTTGTCTCGTGCGCGCGGCTTCTCGCTGGCGCAATTGGACGAAGCGGTCAACCATCGAGGTGGGTTGTTGGGCATCTCGCAATCG
>DATAHM010000066.1:0-9579 GCA_036263215.1 Gemmatimonadaceae bacterium | reverse complement strand
TCGACAAGCACTACAAGGCGCTTATCGATTCACTCTATGCGGAAGCCGAGGGATCGGGCGTCACCGACTCGCACGCCGTATTGGGATGACCGCGGGTGGCTTCTCGGCCACCCAGTAATGCTCGTCGTGCGCAAGCACCGTGAGGCCTGGTGGTGATTCGACAGTCGCGGGCCCGACGATACGGCCTCCGGGTCTCACGACTTTGGATGCCGACGACAAGAGCGCAGTCGGGAACCACGAGTCGATCGCGACGCCCCACGCGGATCCCGGGGCGAGCGGAATCTCGGATGCCACCCGCACCAGTCCGAGCGTCTCCGACTCCTTCGCTTCGCTCGGCGCGTTCAGTGCGATGACTCTGGTGTGCGTCATCTCGCTCAGGCTCTGCGCCGCATATGCCCACAATCCGCCGAGTACTATAGTCACGCCTGGTTCGGTGGCGTCGAGATATGCGCCGGCGCGTGTAGCCAGCTCTTCGCGACGATGGCTCGCGTGCAATCTTTCATTCTCGCAGTCGGGGAGCGACACGCCGCTGGAGAAATCGGCGATGCCGGCCTGGATCCGATATTCGGCGGAGCACGACGGGCATCCCAGTTTTCCCTCTTCGACGAAGCGATTCGAGACGGAGTTGAACGAAGCGACGAGCCAGGTGTCGTCGTGCTGGTTGATGCAGCGCAGCAAGTCGATCATCTCGATGAACATCGCGAGGCCTAGCTGTGCGAGAGTCGCAGCTCGTCGATATTCACGCGTTCGGGCTGGGTGAGGGCGAATAGCACGGCGCTAACGACATCTTCGGCCTCGAGCATCGGTCGCTTCGAGTGCGGTCGCTCCACTGGATCGGTCACCGTTACCGTGTCCCAGATGGAGGTGTTGGTAGCGGCCGGCGAAATGAGAGTCGCTCTCACGCCCGAGCCACGCGTCTCCGCGCGCAGGACTTCGTGCACGGCGCGCATGCCGAATTTCGCAGCCGAGTAAGCGGCATTGCCCGAGTAGATCGTGCGGTCAGCGATGGAGCCGACCGTTACGATGTGCCCCTTTCCACGCTTCTTCATTTCAGCGGTGAACGAACGAAGGAAGAGAAACGGCGCGACGAGGTTGGTGTTTATCGTGTCAACGAAGAACTCAGTTGACGTTTCTTCGACCGGCGCCACGCCAAAGATGCCGGCGTTGTTCACCAGGATGTCGGGGCCGCCGGAGAACTCGCGTGAAACGCGCTCGACCGCGCGCTCGACGTCGACCATTTGAGTGATGTCGCACGAGACCGCGAACGAGCCTTTGAGCTTTCGAGAGAGCTCCGACAACTTTGACTCACTGCGGGCAAGCAGGGCGACGCGAGCGCCGTTCGAAGCGAGGGCGGTGGCGATTCCGGCGCCGATGCCGCGGGAGGCGCCAGTGACCAGCGCCGTGCGTCCGCTCAGGGCACTCACGGAGTTCCGTTGTGGGCGAGGCGCAGAAACTCGTCGCGGGTCTTCGGGTCTTCCCTGAAAGCTCCCCTCAGCGCCGAAGTGATGGTCTTCGAGTTCTGCTTCTGCACCCCGCGCATCATCATGCACAGATGATAGGCCTCGATCACCACTCCCACGCCCAGCGGGTTCAACACCCCGCAGAGTCCCTCGGCTATCTGCTCCGTTAGCCGCTCCTGCACCTGGAGCCGCCGGGCGTAGACGTCCACTAGGCGCGGGATCTTAGACAACCCCACGATCTTCCCGTTAGGGATATAGGCAATGTGGGCCTTGCCGAAGAACGGCAGCATGTGGTGCTCGCACATCGAGTAGAGCTCGATGTCACGCACCATGATCATGTTGTCGTGCTCCTCCTCGAAGATCCCTTCGCCGACGACCTGCCGCGCGCTGGACGCGTATCCCTGGGTGAGCCATTTCATTGCGTGAGCAACGCGGTACGGCGTTCTCAGCAAGCCTTCGCGATCCGGGTCTTCACCGAGCAGCTCGAGCTCACGCCGAACGAGCTTCTCGAACTCCTTCGAGTCCTTCAGCTCACCCGCGCCCTCGAGATCGCTACTGTCCGGTGTATTCGACATAGTTGTTCTCGGTCTCCCAGAGCACCAGCCTGGTGAGCTTTCCCGGCTTCACTTTGGGAGCAAGGATTTTCCAGAACGCGATCACGATGTTCTCGGACGTCGGGATGACGTCCCTCATGAACGGCACATCGAGGTTGAAGTTCTTGTGATCGACGATGTCGACGACTTCTTTCTCGACGATTTTCTTGAGCTGCGACAGATCGCAGACGTAGCCTGTCTTCTCGTCGACGTCGCCTTCGACGGAAACATCGAGCGTATAGTTGTGCCCGTGCCAGTTCGGGTTGTTGCATTTCCCAAAGAGGCGCAGGTTCTCGGCGTCGGACAGCGACGGATTATGGACCCGGTGCGCGGCGTTGAACCGAAGGCGGCGGGTGACTGTTACGCGGGGCATGTTTAGGGTAAGATATCGCATACAAAGAAGCCCCGCCGGTTGGGCGGAGCTTCCAAGAAAATTGGGACGGAGAGGTTTTTTGAAGCCCGGTCGAATTTTTGAGGCCCTCACCCCGCCTACCGTCTTCCCCGCACTGGGGCATGACGTCAGCAAAGTTTATTGGACCCACTCGAAGGACTTGTTGGCTCAAAAAGTGAGTTCCCCGCCCCAACGATGATGCAGATTTTTTTCTTGCTGCTGGTGCAATACTGACTGGTTGAAGTTACCGGTCGTCACACTCAAGGTCAACGAATTACACCATGGATTTAGGCATAATTGCGGCCGTTGTAATGCTCGTGGTCTGGGCCTTCGTCACCTTCGCGACTTCCGCGCCGGGATGGATTCACGTCCTCCTCACCATGGGAATGTTTCTGCTCATCTACCGGATCGTTGTGCGAGGGACGCGCGGCCGGGAACTCCCGCGCAAAGACTGACCTTGATGCGCGGAGTCGATGGATAAGCGCGGCTCGTACTTCTCCTACGAAAGCGAAGGATCGGCGACCGCGGTGGCCGAGCAGCCGCTGCCTTATTCAGCGGACAAGAAGAAACCCGTCCTCGTAACGGGTGCTGGCGGCCTTGTGGGCATCCATACCTGCAGAGAGTTATCGAGAAACGGCTGGCAGGTCCGCGCGCTCATTCGCGATCCGGCGCGCGCAGCGATGACACTCGGCCAACTGCCCGTGGAGTTTCGGGTCGGTGACGCGCGCGATGCGACGACGTTGCGCGGATCGCTCAGCGGCTGCGGCGCGGTGGTTCATCTTGCCGCGATAGCCATCGAGCGCAAGGGTCAGACGTACCGCGAATCGAACACCGCGATGACCGAGCGGCTCATTTCGGCCGCACGCGCCGAGAACGTGCAGCGTGTCGTTTTCATGTCGCAGAACGGTGCAGACAGCAGCTCGCCGTACGCGTTCCTGCGCAGCAAGGGCGTCGCGCAGGATTCAGTGAAGACTAGCGGACTCGCCTGGACGATTCTTCGGCCTTCCGTGATTTTCGGCCCCGAGGATCAATTCGTGAACGTGCTGGCGCGGTTGATCAGGTTGACGCCAAAGATTTTTCCGTTGCCTGGTGGAGGGAAGTCGCGCTTCCAGCCCATCGCCGTAGACGATGTCGCGCGCGTCGTGCGCCTCTCACTCGAGAAGAAAGAGACCGTGCACCAGATCTATGGACTGGGCGGTGCGGTGCCGCTCACGCTCAGACAGATGACCGAGCGCATCCTCACCGCCATGGGAACGACTCGCAGGCTTGTATCGATACCGATTGGGATTCTGCGACCACTGGTAGCGTTAGCTCAGAAAATAATTCCGAATCCGCCGGTAACGCCGGGCTTGCTGGACCTGCTCGCGGTCGACAACACCGTCGCAAACAATGCACTGACGGAGCAATTCAAGATCGTGCCTGTTCCGTTCGCGGGCGACGAGCTCCAGTATCTGCGGAGAATTACTGCGCGGAGCGCGTTGAAATCGCTGTTCGAGCGCGGTTGAAACGGCACACGATCACGCCGTCGCCTGCGTGATCGTCGGTTTCGCGCTGTTCAACGTTGGCGCGTAACCATCGAAGAACAACTTCGCAATCAGCGCCTTCCGGCCGCGGACGCCGAGCTTATAGCAGGCGCGATCGATGTGCTCCGTCACAGTGTGAGGCGACACGCCGAGGTCGGCGGCTATCGTCTTCGTCGCATCACCGCGAGTAACCGCCGCGACCACTTCGCGCTCGCGGGCTGAGAACCCGTACAGCTGCGATAGAATTGCGGCGACTTCGACGGGGATAGAAGGTCTGATCACCACCACCAGTGAGCTATCGCCCGAGGCATCCGGCTCGGAGAGCGACGCCCGCAGTGTATACCACCGCCCCGACAGTCCGCGCGCCCGCATGTGCACTTCTCCGCACGTTGCGGCATCAGCTTTGGAGCGGACGCGATGCGCCAGACCCACGATCGAGAGCGGAATCGCCTCGGGCATTTGTATGCCGACGTCGCGAAGATCCTCCAACCAGGTCGCGGCGGTTCTGGTCCGCAGAGTCTGCCGGTTGCGGGAGTCGAGTACCAACACACCCGGCGCGCTCTCGCTGAGAGCACCCTCGTCGGCCGCGAGTCCTCGATCGACCAGCGCGGCAGTTTGCAGACCGCGCGCGAGGTGCGGCTCGAGCCGTTTGAGAAATGCGTACTCGCGCCTGGCTGCGGCTGACGACGCCGACGCGCGCATGAGGCACCACGTTCCCCAGAGCCGACCTCCGATGGCAATCGCAACGTGCAGCTGCTGATTCAGGCCATACTCATGCAGAACCGCGCGAGTGTCCGGAGAATGATCCGCGTTCGAGTAGACGTTGATTCCCTTGCGCGGCATATCCATACCGAGTGACGCCAGGCCCTGCGGATACAAGTTTTTTACGTACATCCGCGCGAGAGCTGGTGGAACGCCTGCGGCGACTGTGTGCGCCATCAATCCCGTATCCGGATCGCACGTGCTGAACGCGTACGCGTCGAACGCGACGACGGTGGACACTCTGTCGGCCACTTCACGCCGGAGAGTGACAGAATCAAAACCCGAGTAGCATGCGCGTTTGGCGCTGTTGAACGCCGCGTCCACCTAACTCCTCCTGCGTTGTCCCCTCTTTTGGGGACAGCGCACACAATGGTTAACCACGAACATTCTCCGAGTCCCGCACCTGCGGGTGTTCTCATTGTGCCGCCGTGTTCATTTGCGCGCAAGCGGGTCGCTGCGCAGACAGCTGGCGGAAAGGTTTCTCGCCATAACCACAGGGATTTCACTGATGATTTCTCACTCACTCACCATCGCCGCGCTCAGCTCGGCCTTCGTACTGCCACTTGGTGGAGGTGGCGCAGTCATCGACCACTACGACGCGAGCCATGACGTTCGGGCGGTCGCGACAGACTTTCACCTCGCACTGCCTGATACGCTCGACGCTGGTCGTACTACGTTCGTCCTAGTCAACCGCGGGCATGAGCCTCATCACCTCTTGCTGATCCGACTGCTCGGTGACAAGACCGCGAGCGATCTCGCCGCTGCGATGAAGGCGCCGGGACCGTTCCCGTCGTGGGCGATACCTGAAGGAGGACCGAATGCCGCGGATCCCGGCTCGGCTTCTTTCCCCACGATCGTCAACCTCGAGGCAGGACATTACGCCGCGCTCTGCATCATCCCGGGGCCCGACGGCGTCCCTCATGCGATGAAGGGAATGATCCGCAATCTCGTGGTGCGGCCGAGCAACCAGACTGTGTCGGCTGAGCGGGCACCGGATCTGACCATCGAGCTCACCGATTATGCGTTCCAGCCGTCGAAGCCGATTGTCGCGGGCAGTCACCTGGTCGCGGTGCGGAACGACGGCAAGCAGGCACACGAGCTCCAGATTGCGAAGCTCCTGCCGGGCAAGACCCCGGCAGATCTAGCTGCGTGGGCGGAGAAAATGGCAGGGCCGCCGCCAGCGCACTTCGTGGGTGGAGTCAGTCCGATCGCTCCCGGCAGATCCGACGAGATCCAGCTGGATCTCACGCCTGGCCATTACGTGTTCCTCTGTTTCGTGCCCGACGCCCGTGACGGCAAGCCGCACGTTGCGCACGGAATGGTGCGCGACCTCGTCGTCCGAGGGTCGACGAACAAAGCGCGGTAGCAGAAAAGACTTCTTCCTCCATCAGGGTGGTCCGCGAATGTCCGGCGCGGACCACCCGGGCAGTTTCTGACTAGCGACAGGCGCGCGTCCCCGCCTTATATTTTGCGCTGCCGTTCAAGCTCCCCCTGCCCCACTCCCCACCAGAAAATATGAATCACCTGGCATCGACCGACGCTCGTACGTCCGGCCCACCCCCCGGACATCACAGGAGGATGGAGATGACGCTGCACCGTGCTTCAGGATGTGCCCTTGCACTCGCTTTACTCGCTGTTCCCGCGGTAAGCGGCGCCCAGGCGTTCGGCCTCAACGAAATAGGATCGTGCGCGATCGCGCGCGGATATGCGGCGACCGCCGAGCCGTGCGACGACGCGTCGAGCATCTACTGGAACCCGGGCGCTCTTCCCCGAACGACGGGTTTTTCCTTTTATGGCGGTGCCGCGATGATCAAGATCGACGGCAGCTTCACCCAGGACACAACCTTCAACAAGTACGAAGGCGATGTCCCCACTCAGTACGTTCCCCACGTTTTCCTCAATTACCGCGGCGCTGGCAGGCTGGCCTATGGAATTGGCGCCTACGTTCCGTTTGGACTGACGTCGCAGTGGGGTGACGAATTTCCCGGCCGGTTCGCGGCGAAGAAAGCATCGTTGAAAACGCTCTACGTTCAGCCAAACGTCGCGTTCCAGCTCAACGACAACTGGTCGGTGGGCGGTGGGCCGATCTATGGTCATTCCTCTGTGGAGCTCGTTCAGGCAGTAGATCTGGCGAGTGTGCCGACACCAGCGGGTCCAACCTTCGGCCAGCTCGGAATCCCGGCCCGCACCGAATTCGCGCGCGCTCGGGTGAAAGGCTCCGCCAACGGCTACGGATTCGCGTTGGGCGTTCAGGGCAAACTCAATCCCGAATGGAAAGTTGGAGTTCGGTTCCTGTCGCAGGTGACGTTCAGATACGATGACGCCGACGCGACGTTCGAGCCGCGTGAAACAGGTTTGATCCTGGCGGCCAACAATCCGTTCGGCGTGCCCGCCGGAACTCCCGTGGACGCCCTGCTCACGAGTCAGTTCGCGACTGGTGGCGCACTCTCTCCTCAGAAGGCGAGCACCGTGATTCGTCACCCCGCGCAGATCGAAGCAGGCTTTGCATACACCGGTTGGGAGCGAACCACTCTCAGCTTCGATTACGCGTATGTAGGCTGGCAATCGTTCGAGACGCTTCCCATCACGTTCTCGGGCGGCGCGCCATCCCGCACGCTCGTCGAGAACTATGGCAATACATCTTCGCTGCGGGTCGGGCTCGAGCACCGTACCACGAGCGGATTTGCGCTGCGCGGCGGCTTCGCCGCGGGCACAGCGGCCGCACCACCGGAGACCGTCACTCCGCTCCTTCCGGAGATGGACCGCGGCTACGGCATGCTCGGCGCAGGTATCCCCCTCATGGGACGCTACGCGATCGACGCAGCTTACGCACACGTCTTCACTGGCGGGCGACGCGGCCGAATCGATGAGAGACCTGCGGGCAGCTCGTCGACCCAGGCGCTCGCGCTCAATAGTGGCTGGTACTCGCTGAGTGCCGACGTCTTCTCACTCAGCCTCAAAGCTTCCTTCTAAACTCACGCTGGAGAATCTCAAGATGTTGCGACTCAATAATCTCACGCGCGTTGCGGTCGTCGGCGCTGCTTTGGCGCTCGCGGCGTGCAGTGACGATCCGAAACTTCTCGGTCCGGCGTCACCCGCCGGCGGAGACATCTTCAAGAGTTACGTTGCGATCGGCAACAGCATCACGGCTGGCTACCAGAGCAGCGGCATCAACGACTCTACCCAGCGCCAGAGCTACGCGCGTCTGCTCGCGGTGCAGATGGGCACGCGGTACCACTACGCTGCCCTGGCAATCCCGGGATGCCCACCGCCGATCTCGAATATTCTTACCGGCGCGAGAATCGGTGGCGCCACCGCACCTCCTTGTGCGCTGCGCACCAACTCTTCCGTTACGGACATTCTGAACAACGTAGCCGTACCGGGCGCGAGAGTCCTCGACCCAACCTCGGCGTCGACTGTCGCATCGAATGCGCTGACGACCTTCATCCTCGGCGGCAAGACTCAGGTACAACGCGCGCTGGACGCGGATCCGACTTTCGCCACGATCTGGATCGGCAACAACGACGTGCTCGAGGCGGGCGCGAGCGGCGTGATCGTTCCAACCCCTGGCGTGTCACCGGGCATCGTCAGCACCCAGGCACAATTCCAGGCGAGCTACGACGCGATGATTCAGCAGCTCGTAGACAGCGAGCCGAATCTCAAGGGAGTTTTGATCGGCGTCGTCCAGGTTGCTGGAATTCCGCTGCTGCAGTCCGGTGCATTGATCGCGAGCAGCCCAGCGATTCAGGCGGCGATCAACCAGCTGGCGGGTCAGCCGGTGACGATCCACCCGAATTGCACGGGCTCAGCGTCGCTTGTCAGCGTTCCGCAGCTGATTCCTCTGATTCGCTCCGGCGCGCATCCCGCGCTCATTTCATGCGAGGCAGGCGTAGTCCCGGGAACACTGGTAGGCGATCTCTTCGTTCTCGATGCAACCGAACAGGCAACCCTCGGCGCGACGATCGCGGGCTACAACAACTACATCAAGTCGAAGGCCGACGCGATTGGCTTCGCGTACTACGATCCGAACGTGTTGCTCGCGGCAAAGAAGGCGTCGGGCGAGATTCCGCCCTTTCCGGATTTTTCGAAACCGACGGCGCCGTTTGGCGCGTTTATATCGCTCGATGGGATCCACCCAGCGGCTGCGGCCCACAAGGCCATCGCGAACGACCTGATCACTGTCATCAACGCGAAATACGGGACGAGTCTCAAGCCCGTTCCGTAGCAGCAGTGCGAGGGTAGATGTAGAACCTGAAAACAGCGCCGCGATTGGCGCTGTTTTCTTTTGTTCGACGGTCAGGAACTCTTGACGGGCTCCTGATACAGGCCCAGCACATTCCCGTCGGGATCGGCGAAGCGCGCGGTCAGTTCCGGAGCGTCTGCACCGAGTGGCTGAACTATCCGGCCACCGTTCGCGACGACGGAGTCGATGGTAGAGCGAATGTCATCGACCATCACGTAGAGAAGTAGTCCTGGCGTTGAGGAGCTGGGACGTCCAGTAACCCACGAGCCGCTCACTTCGCCAATTGCATCATCAAACGCTGTCGCGCCATCACCTCTCCGACGAACCTTCCATCCAAACATCGCCTGATAGAACGCCACCGAGCGGGCGATATCGCTAGTGGGAATCTCGAGATAACAGATTTTGCCGTGGACGGAGGTTGGCGCCATTGCTTCCCCTATGCCTGGATTGAGAGTGCGTGGCGAAACACGTTTCGAGGGTCCCACCGCGCTTTCACACGTTGCAGGCGCGGATAGTTCTCCTTGTAGTACAGCGCGTGCCACGGAATGCCGGACGTATTGAGGTTTGGATCGACCAGATCTATGTCCGGATGATTGATGAAGCTGCC
>DATAHM010000065.1:0-16282 GCA_036263215.1 Gemmatimonadaceae bacterium | reverse complement strand
AGCAGGCTCGAAGGAGCCAGGCGGGGAAACCATGAGCTCCGCGACGACGATCCATCTCGCGCATAGCCCGGACTCCGACGACGCTTTCATGTTCTACGCGCTCGCCGACGGCCAAATCGATACCGAAGGCGTCAGCTACGTGCACGAGCTCCAGGACATCGAAACCCTCAACGGTCGCGCGCTTCGCGGCGAGCTCGATGTCACGGCGGTTTCCATTCACGCGTACGCCTATCTGTCCGATCGCTACGCCCTGTTGCCTCACGGCGCATCGATGGGGGACGGATATGGGCCGATGCTCGTTGCCAGGAAGCCGATGACTCGGGATCAAATCGCCGGAAAACGCGTTGCCGTTCCCGGTATGATGACGAGCGCCTACCTCGCCCTGCGGCTTTTTCAGCCGGATTTCGAGCCGGTTGTCGTGCCCTTTGATCAGATCGAAAAAGCCGTCCTCGGCGGAAGCGTGGATGCGGGACTGCTCATTCACGAAGGACAGCTCACGTATAAGGATGAAGGGCTGCACCTCGTTGCAGATATGGGCGCGTGGTGGCTCGAGAAAACCGGACTCCCGCTGCCGCTCGGCGGAAATGTCATCCGCAAGGACATGCCGGCCGATCTTCAGAAGAAAGTGTCCAGGCACTTGCGTGAAAGCATCGCCTACGGACTCGATCACCGCAAAAACGCACTCGACCACGCGATGCGGTTTGCTCGCGGACTCGATCGCGGCAAAGCCGACACCTTCGTCGGGATGTACGTCAATGACTGGACGCTCGATTATGGTGAGAAGGGCCGAAGGGCTATCCGGCTCTTCCTCGATGAGGGCGTCAAATCAGGCGTTATCACTCGACCCGTCTCGGTGGAGTTCGTTGACGACTGAGTTGATCGAGGAGCTCCAGCGCCGAGCTGCCCGCTTTGCGGCCGTTGCGACGGTGCAGCAGGCAATTTCGGCGACGATCTCGCTCGATGAGGCCTACCCCGAGATCTATAAGGCCGTGGCGTCCGTGGTAGACGCGCCATGTTTCGCGCTGATGACCGCGGACGCCGAGAGCGGTGCGCTGAGCGCCCATTGCATCGTCATCGACTTCGAGGAGCATCACGGTGAAGCTCTATTCGATTTTCCCAACGGGACAGAAACGATAACGAAGGTTTTCGCGACTGGCGTTCCGCTCATCTCGTCAAAGCCTGAACGATGGTGGAAGGGAACGATTTATCAGGTCGCCGCAAAACGCGAAGTCCAGAGCGAGATCACCGCGCCACTGGTTTACCATGACAGAACCGTCGGCGTGATGCAGGTCCTGTCGTACAAAGCAAACGCGTACGACGCGCACGATCTCGATCTCATCATGCTCATCGCACGACAGGCAGCCGTTGCGATAGAGAATGCCCGGCTCTTTGCGGCGCAACGCAGCGAACAGAAGCAGACGGAAGCAGCCGCGGATATCGCACGCCTGGCCCTTCGCAATCTGAGCGTCGAACAGGCGAGCACGGCCATCCTGGAGATCCTGAACGACGTGGTGCCTTCGAGCGGCAAAGCCATTGGCGTGACGTCGCGCGATGGAACCATTCTTACCTGTGTAGCGGCACACGGGACATGCGCTGCAATGAAGGGGATCGTAGCTCCCGTCGAGCGCAGCTCGGTTCGAGCGGCATGGGCGAGGGAAGAGCCGACGTTTGTCGAGAACCTGCGCGAGCTTGCGCACAATCCCGACCGCGTGCCCGAAGAGCCAGCCATAACCATTCCCCTCATCGCGAGTCACCGAAGGATCGGCGTGCTGGTGGTGACTTCGAAAACCCCGCAGCTGCAGGGCGGCCACCATATCAACGCGTTGACTCGGCTTGCTCCGGCAGTCGCCCTCGCGATCGACGTGCGCCTGCTGAGCGAGGACGAACAGCGTATTCATGCGCGCGAGCGAACCCTCGCGGCTGCGCTCGCGACGATGGATCAACCGGTGCTCATTCTTGGCGTCGACGCAAAAGTTCAGTACGCCAATACCGCTGCCATCCGCGAGTATCGCTATGAGCCCGCTGAGATCGACGGCCTGTCGGTTGACGATTTCGTGGTGTCTTCCGCCCGGTTGTCGAGAAAGGAAACCATTCCCGCGGTGCTGCCAGAAAAGGCATTCTGGACTGGTGAGCACGTCCACCGCAGGAAAGACGGGACAGAGTTTCCCGCAGCAGTGACACTGAGCCACATCAGGGACGCAAACGATCAGATCATCGGATTGGTGATCGGCGTCCGAAACCTGACCGAGGAACGCAAGGTCGCCGACCACCTCGGCCGCACGGAAAAGCTTGCGGCGATCGGTGAGCTCGTAGCAGGCGTCGCGCACGAGCTCAACAATCCGCTCACCGGGATTTCGACCTTCGCACAGCTGCTTCTGGAGGACCAGTTGCAGGGTGAGCAGCTCGAGTCGGTAAATCTCATCAAGCGCGAAGCAGATCGTGCGATCGGAGTTATCCGCGACCTGCTGCTGTTCGCGCGAAAGACGGACGCGCGCGATGTTCCGGTTGACATCAACACCATAGTGAAGCACACAGTCCGGCTTCGTGCGCTGGCATCACGGTCGACGGGCATCGAAGTTCACACCCACCTCGACGAATCGAACCCCAAGGTTCGTGGCGATGAGCAGAAGCTGCAGCAGGTCCTGCTCAACCTTCTCGTCAACGCGGAATCCGCGCTCAGAGACGCAAAGGTCCGCCATCTCTCGCTCATCACACGCCGGCGAAATGGCTCTGTATCGATCATCGTTTCCGACACGGGTCACGGCATGCCCGAGTCGGTGAGTCAGCGGGTGTTCGAGCCGTTCTTTACGACCAAGCCGCCTGGTGAAGGCACTGGATTGGGCCTCAGCGTGAGTTATGGAATCATCCAGGCGCACCAGGGGACCATCTCCGTTGAAAGTACGGAGGATGTTGGAACCACTTTCACGATATCCCTGCCGTACTATGCGGAGGATGCGACTTGACGCGCATCCTCATTGTCGACGACGAGGAAACCATCCGCCTCGCCCTGAGGAAATTTCTGCGATCACGAGGCTATGAGGTGGAGATCGCGGGGTCCGGAGACCAGGCACTGGAATCCCTCGACGAGGGCTCGTTCTCGTTGATGCTGTGCGACGTGCGGATGCCCGGTATGACGGGCGTTCAGGTCGTTCCCCGGGCGCGTGCAAAAGATCAGGATCTGGCCATCATCATGCTTACGGCAGTGAACGATGCTGCCACGGCGACCGAAGTGCTTTCGGCCGGCGCTACTGACTATCTCATGAAGCCGGTGGAGCTCGCCGATCTTCAACAGGCCGTTGATCGGGCTTTGCAAAAGCGTGCGGAGCTCATGGAGCGACGCAGAGTTGACACACTCATCCGCGAAGAGGTCGCTCTTAGAACCGCCGAGCTCGAGCGCGAGAAGGAAGCACTGCGACTGATGTCGGTGAGCATCGCCGAGACGCTCATCAACGCTATGGAAGCCAAGGATGTTTATCTGCGCGGACACTCACAGCGCGTGGCCGAGCTAGCGGGTCAGCTGGCCGAAGAGATGGGCCTGGATCAGATCATCAGCGAGGATTTACGCGTGGCCGGACGGCTACACGACGTCGGCAAAATCGGAATCCGTGAATCCGTTTTGAATAAACCCGGAAGCCTGACGCCGGAAGAGTTCGAGCACGTAAAGCGCCACGTTCAGATTGGACTGGACATTCTGGCGCCGCTTACCCACCTCAAGACGCCGCTCGAGTACGTGCAGCACCACCACGAGCATTGGGATGGAGCCGGTTACCCCCACCAACTTTCTGGCGAAGAAATTCCGCTGGGCGCCAGAATTCTGTGCGCCGCCGACACCTTCGACGCACTTACCTCCAAGCGTGCGTACCGCGAACCCATGGAACCGCTTGCCGCGCTAGCCCACCTGAAGGTTGACGTCGGCAAGCAATTTGACCCGTGTGTTTACGAGGCGCTGGTACGAGTAGTTACACGCCGGTTTGGCACGGTCCGGGGATGAGCGTCTGATCGCCAAGCCGCTCGACGGTGCCGTCACACGACGAAGATGGCGCGACATCGAGCAAGTAATAGGTATCCTCGCGCACAAGGCACGCGACGTGCAGCGGGCGAAATCAGAAATTTGCGCACTACTTTAGTGCGTTGCTGAAAACTCTATGGGAGGACTCATGCCGAGCGGTGAATCAGTGGAGCCATTGCGTTTTGCAGACGACGACGACTCGGACGATCTAGGTGGCTTCAGTCGCGGCAAGCGTTCCTACGAAGACGATGAAGATGAAGACGGTGGCTGGGCGATCAACGAAGATCACAGCGATCGGCTCTGGGACAGCGCTGAAGACGCCGACGATGATGAAGAGGTCGACTCGGACGCTACCGTCGTAGCCGAGGGCGACGAGGGCGAGGACGAAGAAGAAGAGGAAGATCTTTTTGGTGGAGGCGCTCCGCGCGGGCGGAGAGGCCGTCCAAAAGGATCGGGTAAAAAACAGGAATCCACGCTGACCGGCGGCGGTCTTGGCGGGGGCACCGGCGGAATGGGTAGCGGCTCTGGTGGCGGAACCTCGGCCTCCGGGTCGTCGTTCGGCGGAGGCTCTTCTTCTGGAGGCGGAGCGTCGACGGCTGGAACCGGCGGGAGCTCCTCGATGTCTGGAAGTCGGAGCCCGTATGGGGGCGGGACCTCTTCATCGGGAAGCAAGGCTGGCGCATCTTCAGGCGGAAGCAGCCGAGGAAGTTCGGGCGCATCCGCGGCCAGCGATGGCTCCCGAAGAGGGGCAGGAACTACGGCCTCGAGATCCTCGAGCAAGTCGTCGGGCGGCCGGAAATCGGGCGGCCGGAAGACATCCGCCGCTCGGAAAGGTGGCAAGTCGCGTCCGGCGGCACGCAAATCTTCTGGCGGTCGGAAGGGCGGCGCAAAAAAAGCGGGCGCGCGGAAGTCGTCTGGAGGCAGAAAGGCGACATCTGCACGTCGCGGCAGCTCCCGCAGCGGCGCACGGTCCAAGTCGGCCTCTCGCAGCGGGGGTCGCAAGACAAGCTCGAGGAGCCGCTCCCGGCGCTAGATTTCCCTACCCCGTGCGCGGTGCCCGAAGCGCGGTTACTCTCAAGTAGCCGCGCTTTTCCGTGGCCAGCCCACCACCCTTGAGCGAGGATGGATGCAGGAGAACGACGAGAAGCCTGAAGGGCCGTGGAAACGAATCCTCCTGTCGGGCGGCGCCATCCTTGGCGCTGCCGCCGCTTATAACGCATTTGCGCGGAAAGGAGTCGACAAGCTCACCAACTTCCTCGGCGGAGAGGAGGGTGGGTTCGAGTGGCGCGATCGGCGAATCGCCTTCACCAAGCACGGCGAGGGGCCTCCAGTGCTCCTCGTGCACGGTATTCATCCGGCGGCATGGTCCTATGAATGGCGTAACAACGTCGATGCTCTGGCGCGGACAAATACTGTCTACACTATCGATCTCCTCGGCTTCGGCCGCTCGGATCGCCCGGCCATTCGTTATTCCGCTCGCCTGTACATCTCGCTGATCTCGGACTTTGTGAGCCGGGTAATCGACGCACCGTGCGTACTGGTTGCGTCGTCACTTTCCGGAGCATACGCAATCGTCCTCGCTGCCAGGGATCCGCATCGGTTTCCAGCGGTGGCCCTTATCGCCCCATCCGGCCTCGTTCGACAGAACGAACCCGTGGGACTCGGAGGCGAAGCCGGCCGTCTTGCCGTTGAAACACCGATTGCGGGCACCGCGATGTTCAACGCGCTTGTCTCGCGGCCCAGCCTGCGACGGTCACTTCGCAGCGCCTACGCGAACGACGCACTCGTAACTCGCGAGCTCGTCGAGATCTATTACGCCACGTCGCACCAGCGCGGTGCTCGTCATGCGCCAGCTGCATTCCTTTCGGGCCACCTCAACATCGACGTGCGTAACGCCCTGCGGCGCCTCACCCAGCCGGCCCTTCTCGTCTGGGGCGAGCAAAGCTCCATCGCGCCCGTCGAGGAATTTCGCGGCTTCCGCGAGCTCAAACGTGACTTCGAGATCTCTGTTCTCTCTCCGGCGGGAGACTTACCACACGATGAGCGAGCCGAAGACTTTAATGTTATCCTATCCACATGGCTGAATCGCCTGTCGCTCTCCTCCGCGCCCACGCTAAACACGCTCCCTGGAACGCCCGCGGACTTGCCGCACACGCAACAGCTCTTGTAGACGCAGCAGGTGTAAGACCTACCAATGCTTCTGCGCGCGCAGCACCGAGCGCGCGAGCAGTCCGGTTCTATGTCGCAAGCGGATTACTCGATCGCCCCGAGGGCACGGGCACCGGCGCAACGTACGGCTATCGTCACCTCCTGCAGCTGCTCTCGATCAAGATCCGTCAGCGCGAAGGACAAAGCCTTGAATCCATTCGCGCTGAAATGCGAGATGTCACAGGCGACGCTCTCGAAAAAAGGATCGCGCTTGCCCTCGCTCCGGCGCTCGGCTCCGGAGCCGACCTCGCCGTGGCACACGACGACGATATGGCTCTTCGCTGGCATAGGCTTGCCGTCGCCGAAGGAATTGAGCTACATGTCCGCGAAGACTCGCCCGCCGCTCGCGAAGAAGCAGTGATCGCGATGCGCGAAGCCGTGAGAGCGGCGTTGGGACGCGCCGACATTCGCTGAGGCCTGAGCAGCTACATCACGTAGCGCGCCGATCGCTCCCCGCGCAAATGTTCGAACAATTTCTTTCGCGCTTCCGCCGCCTCCTCCGGCGTCAACCAGTCGGCAATCGTTAATCGTCGACCGCGAGCCTCTACGGCGATTGCAACCCGACCTCCGCGCATCACGAGCAGCGCACCAGAGCCGCGTGGCCGGGAAAGAGGATCCCGATCGGTTAGCTCCAGCTGCAGGTTGTAGACATTTGCGGGGTCGCTCGCCGCCATGACGACGAAGTCGTTCCCCGCTTGATTCTCGTTGGCAACGGTGCGAAGCCACTCCACTGCATCCGGCATCGCGAACTGCGCGCCTCCCAAGCCCTTCACGAAATATCCTCGACGAACTTCCCCCCGGAACTCGAGTCGCTTCAGCTCCCGGTAAATCGCCCTCCACGGTGCGGGTGGTCGTTCTCGGCGCCACCAGTCGCGCGAAACAATTCCGTACCTGACAAGCCACTGCCGAGCGATGCGTTCAGCCCGCTCTTCCTCCGTGAGCTCCGGCCCGAGTGTTCCACGCCTTCGCACGAGCGACCACCGACCAGTCCAGCCACTCGGCGCCGCACCGGGTTTGTCGGGCCGTCTCCACTTCGGGAGCCGCCGCAAGTTCGGACGGCGCTGTACTATCCGCCGGTTCGGCGATGGTGTGTAGTCGGCGGGCAGCCAGCTCGTCGGATCTGGTGCTGTGCGTGACACCATGGGCTTCCAGCGACCAACCTCGCGCAACGCTTCAACGGTGTCGTTGGTAACGAGGCCCCACGCTACGAGCTCTCGAATCGCCTCGCGGACCGACAACATGGTGAGTCCGGTTACCGCCTGAATATCTCCGATAAACGACGCCCCTTCTTCAGCAATTGTGGCTCTCACCTTCTCCGCGTTCTCGCTGAGAATCTCCGCATCTTCTCGCGGCGCGAGCCAGGTCGCTCCGGTTCCCCGCTCGAAGAAACGCACCCGTGCCAACGGCATCGCTCCTGACTCCTCATCATAATTCCCCTCTCCAACCCACACCGGCTCTCCCGTATTACTGAATTGTGAGAGGAAAGTCGGATCGTAACCTCGAACCCGTGCCTTCAGATAATCACGATCCCACGCTGACGGCGGACGCGCCGTGCCGTATAGCTGCCGCATTGCGACGGCGGTCCCCTCCGCTCCTTCGAGCCGGTCGCGTTGATCCACATGCTGCCATCGCTGCATGAAGGCGGAGAAGTGAACGAGCTCCACCGCTTCGATTTGCTTTCTCAAGGCGGCGAGTGCTCGCCTTCTCCCTATCTCCGCGACGCGTCGCGAACACCATTCGATGTCCTGGACATCCCGCCGGAATTTCCCGCGAACGAGCTTGGCCGTTCTTTCCCACTCGGTGAGCCGCGTTTCGATCCATTCGCGCGTCCATCCATAACGGTCGTGAATCTCTTGCGCGGTTACAGGCCCCGACTGTGTGAGAAACCGCGCCAGAATTTCGCGCCGCGCCACCGATGCATTGATCGCCGGATGACGGAGTGCTTCAGGTACGCACTCGGCAACATCATGCTCTCCCAACGCCGCCGTCGCACGCACACGTGCGAGGCGTTCAGCACCGAACGCCGAGACATACCTCGGATAGCTCTCGGTCAGAATGAATCGCCACTCGATAGTGCTCGGAGGGCCGAGCTGGATGGCGATTATGCGGCCGTTCCCCAGAAGATCGTTTAGCGGATCGCCGCGAACTCCTTCCTCCGACGTGGCAATTCGCGATCGGAGCTCTTCGCCGGTCAAGTCACCCGCGCGGTCCAGCAGGTGCGCAAGCTCGTCATCGGTTCGCGCGCGCCGTCCTGGAGACGTTCCCCTCCTCTCAGCAAGCGTCTGCGCTATCGCATCGAGTGTAATGTCGTCTGAGCCTTCGCCACCCATCACTTCGTCCAGCAACGATCGATCGAGGGAAAGCAGCGCTGCTCTCTGTTCCGCACGTGGAGTGTCGTCGCCATACAGCCAATCCATGACGAAGCCAAACTGGAGGCTGGCTGCGAATGGCGAGGGCACATCGGTGTGAACCGTGTGAATCCTGATATCACCCGAAGCGATATCGGCGAGAATGGCCTTCAGACCGTCCATGTCGAACGCGTCCTGCAACACTTCGCGATACGTTTCGACGAGAATGGGAAAGCTGGGGAACTGTCTCACGGTCTGCAGTAAATCGAGTGACTTCAATCTCTGCAGCCAGAGCGGCATCCTCCGTCGTGGATTTCCACGCGGCAGTAGCAGCGCACGCGCGGCGTTCATCCTGAAACGCGCGCCGAATAACGACGTCGAGCCGACTTCTTCCATTACGAGCTGCTGCGCTTCCGCGCCGGACAGGCCCATGATCGATTCAATCGGTGTGGTGATGCCGAGATCCGGGAGGCGCAGCATGATGCCATCATCGGTCGTCTGAACCTGGAGATCGACGTTATCGATTGCTTCGCGGACGCGCTGCGCCAATGCCATTCCCCAGGGAGCGTTCACTCTTCCGCCGAACGCCGCGTGAATCACGATCCGCACCGCGCCCGTCTCGTCCCGAAATTGCTCGACCACGATGTTCTTGTTATCCGGCACGATGCCCGTCGCGGCTCTTTGAGCACCAATGTATTTCACCAGCGAATTCGCGGTCGCCGCGTCGCAGCCGTACTTGTCCGCGAGTCTTTGCCCATCGGGCGCCTCTGCGAGCTCGCGACGCAGCTCTCCCACTCGCTGACTCAGCATCAGCGATCGCGCCATGTACTCGCCGTGCCAGAACGGCATCCGCGCCGGCACTCCAGGCGCTGGTGTCACTATCACGCGGTCGTGCTCGATCGCGGCGATTCGCCAAGTCGAGGACCCCAGTTGGAATACATCGCCCATTCGTGATTCGTGGACGAATTCTTCGTCGAGCTCACCCAGGCGCGTACGATCCGGAAGATTGACGGTGTACAAGCCGCGATCAGGAATCGTCCCGCCGGAGATGACCGCCGTCATTCGCGCAGCCCGCGAACCAAGCAGGCGATCGCTTACCCGATCCCATGTAATCCGTGGCTCGAGCTCCGCGGCAATGTCGGAGGGATATTTTCCGGAGAGCATCGCGAGCACCTCGTCGAACGCACTCCGCGTGAGCTGGTAATACGGATATGATCGGCGCACCACGCGAAAGAGCTCTTGCGTGCTCCAATCATCCACTGACACTGCAGCGACGATCACCTGGGCCAGCACGTCGAGCGCGTTTTGTACAACATGCGTGGGCTCGACTTCTCCTGCGCGCATCGCGGCAACGATTGCGGCGATCTCTACGGCATCGTCTCGAAATGTCGGTACGAGTATTCCGCGGCTCGGCACCCCGAGCGTGTGGCCCGCGCGACCGATGCGCTGGAGCGCGGCTGCGACCCGCTTGGGCGACTGCAACTGGATCACCAGGTCCACTGACCCGATGTCGATTCCCAGCTCCAAAGAGCTGGTCGTAACCAGCGCGCGCAGAGATCCAGCCTTGAGGCGCTCTTCCAGAGCGAATCGCCGCTCTCGCGCCAGCGAGCCATGATACGGGAGTGCTAGCTCTTCTTCGGCTAGCGTATTCACGCGCGCGGCGATTTTCTCTGCCTGCGCCCTGTTGTTCACGAAGACGAGTGTCGTACGTGAGTTGCGAATATGTTGGAGCACCAGCGGCGCGACAGCGGGCCAGATGCTTCCACCTACGTTCGCCAGATCTGCAACGGGTGATTCGACGGAGATGACCATCTCTTTGGTCATTCCGCAATCGACAATGGTGACTGGCCGAAAAACGGGCGGGTCGTTTTCGCGGCTGTCACAACCGCCCAGAAAGCGCGCGACTTCTTCGAGCGGACGCTGAGTTGCGGAGAGGCCTATTCTCTGCGGCGGGCTTTCCACTAGCGCTTCCAGCCTTTCCAGCGTGAGCGCCAGGTGCGCTCCTCTCTTTGTGCCCGCGATCGCGTGAATCTCATCGACGATGACAGCACGCGTACCACTGAACATCCCGCGGCCCTTGAGCGTCGTCAGCATGATGTTCAGTGACTCGGGCGTGGTAATCAGAATGTGGGGCGACTTTCGAAGCATTCGCGCCCGTGCCGATGCGGGCGTATCGCCGGTGCGGACTCCGACCCGAATCTCGGGAAATTCCTGGCCGGCGGCGATGAATCGCGCGCGCAAATCCGCCAGAGGGCGATCGAGGTTCCGCTGGATGTCGTTGTTCAGCGCCTTGAGCGGAGAGATGTAGAGCAGGTGAACGGCGTTGGCCAGCGGCTCTGCGCTGCCACGCACGATCAATTCATTCAGCTCCCAGAGAAATGCGGCGAGTGTTTTGCCGGTCCCTGTGGGAGCGAGAATAAGCGTGTGAGATCCACCCGCAATCGCTGGCCAACCTTTGCGCTGCGGGTCACTCGGCGCGCCGAAGGTTTCCTCGAACCATTGTCGGACCAGCGGATGAAATCGATCGAGCATGTAACGACTAACCGTCACATCGTGGGCCATCGAGCAATTGGCCGAGCGCTAGAGCACCCGCCGCAGCTTCTGAGCGCCCCATTCCAGGATCTTGCTGGACAAAGGACGATGGCGGAACTCGTCCAGTTTGATCTCCTTTGAGAATTTCATGTCGTCCACGAAAATCGAATCCATCTGCGCTCCAATCCCTGCGTCCAATGCTACGAGAAGTGATTCATCGTTGAACGACAACGATCGGTTATCGAAGTTCATCGATCCGACATAGGACCAGAGGCCGTCCACTACCATGCTCTTCGCATGCATCATCGTCGGCTGGTACTCGTAGATCTTTACTCCACCCTCGAGCAGCTTCTCATAGTAGGTGCGTCCGGCGTACCACGTCGTCTTGACGTCGGTTTCCTTGCTTACCGTTATCACCCTGACGTCCACGCCACGCCTTGCTGCGGCCAGAAGCAGCTGCATGAAATTCTCGCCGGGCACGAAATAGGAATTCGTGATGTACAGCGTCTTTCGCGCACCGGCGATTGAGAGCGCGAGAAAGCGCTCGCCCGGAGTGCTGCCATTGCTCGGAATCGTATGCATGAGACCGGCGTGCACGTTGCCGACGGTGGCAAACGCGCTCTTCGGAAAGAACATGTCACCCGTAAGGAGCTCGCCCGTGGCCTCGGCCCAGCCAGCCGCGAAGGTTGCCTGAAGCGCTGCAACCGTTGGTCCTTCGAAGCGGACGTTGCTCTCGCGCCACTGGTCCTTATGGTGTCCATCTCCCAGCCAGTAATCCGCTAGCCCGAAACCGCCCGTGTAGCCGATTTTGCCATCGACGACCACCACACGAACGTGCGAGCGCTGGGCTGCCTTCTGCAGATTGTACCAGCGAAGCGGTCTCAACCACACGACTTCGACGCCAGCTGCGCGCAAGCGCTTGATCCATTCGCGCTTGAGCGGCTGCGAGCCAAACGCGTCGAGCAGTAGCAGCACGCGAACCTTGTGCTGCGCCCGATCGATCAGGTACTTGGATAACGTGTCGGCAACTGCGCCCGGCTGCGAGTAGTACATCTGCACTGTAATCGTGCGCTGCGCCGACGCGAGATCCTTCCATAGCTGCGGATACGTCCCGTCACCGTTGAGAAGTATCTGCACGTTGTTGCCGACATCGATGTGCGTCCCGGTGAACAGCTCGATGCTTCGCGTGAACAGAGAATCGCTGATGGCAGGAGGCCCGTCCTTGTCACCCTCCGCAATTACGCTCCTCACCGGAGTGTCGTGCGTGACTGAAAGGATGCCTATCAGCGCCAATATCAGCGCAAACAACACCAGGGCCGCGATTGCGATGTACTTGATCAGTGACATATTCTCTCTGCATGACCTACGTGGCCCGTCGACGAATAGCGACGCGTGCTATCGTCCTCGATCGGTCGCTTGAATCGCTTCCCATTTTTCGACTTAGCGACTCCGCCGAGGACTCCGCAATTTCGTTCTCTCCCGAGAGCGGCGGCCGCTGGCGTGTTCTCCCAAATCCCGGGGATCGCTTGCCGGGCACGTTCGATCAGGATGTCTACGTCGAGCTCCTCCATCGGTATCACGAAGCCGGGTTTCCCGACGACGGTGTCGTCACATTCACACTCCACGCATTCCTGCGATCGATTGGCCGCCGGGTCGACGGAAGAACGTACGAACAGCTGCGATCCGCTCTTACACGCCTCGAGCGAACCATCCTCGAGTCGAGCGGAGTGTACGTTGCAGCAAGCGAGCAACAGCCGCTAGAAGGACGTTTCACGATTCTTTCGTCCGTCTCGATCGCGCGACGGCGCATGGCGGAACGCGAGCAGTTCACTCTTTTCCCGGTTCTGGCGGCGTCAGAGCCGGGTGATGCACGCGTCACGATTGGACCTGTCATCCGGGCGAATATCGCAGCCGGCCACACCGTCACTCTCTCCGCGTCTCACTACCTCTCGCTGACTAATCCCGTCGCACGAAGGCTTTACAGATTGCTCGAGGTCGCGCGTGAAGATGGAATGGTCACCTGGAGAGTGCCCTTGGCATCGCTTGCCGAGCAACTCCCTCTGACCCAGCGATACCCATCGCACTTGCAGCGCGTTCTTCAGCCCGCCCACGAGATGCTTCTGGCTGCTGGGCTCCTTCGCGACGCTGCCTTCCGGCAAATTAACCGCGATTGGCTCGTCGACTACGTACTAGCGTCCAGGGCCCCGTGACTGTTACTCCGCGTCGTACTGGTGCCTTTTGTGCGTCATTCGAGGAACAACTGCCTCGTCGTGGGCGTATCTATTAGCTTAACGCCCTCCCTACTATAATAGCCCGTATGTCGCGATCGAGAAAAAGCATGCTTGTCGGCCTGGTGCTCATTCCCCTAATGGCCGGCGGCTTCGTCTTCCAGCAGCATGAGGCACAGCAGGGTGCCCGCCTTCTGGATCAGGTACTCAATATCGTCTCCACTCGCTTCGTCGATACTGTCGACGCTGCGACATTGTACGAGAAAGCTGCTCGCGGACTCGTTCATGAGCTGAACGATCCCTACAGCGTATTGCTTTCGCCGAAAGAGCTCTCGTCGTTCAACGCCCAAACCAACGGTCGCTACGCCGGCATCGGGATGGAGATTGCCGAGACGCAGGGTTTCATTACGGTACAGCGAGTGTTCCCGCACACTCCAGCGGAACAGGCCGGTGTTCAGGAAGGCGATCGCATCAACTTCATTGACACGACCAATACTCGCGGTTGGACCGTCCAGCAGACGTCGGACGCATTGAAGGGCAATCCCGGCAGCAGGGTCCTCGTAAAGTTTTCACGCCCCGGCGTTCCCGAGCTCATCCCGATTACATTCACGCGCGCGGTCATAAATATCCCCGCCGTCCCTTACGCGATCATGCTGGATGGGAAGGTCGGATACATCCCCTTGCTTCAGTTCAACGAGAGCGCCAGGGAAGATCTCGAAGCCGCCGTCAATAAGCTGAGAGGGGAAGGCGCGAAAGGCCTCATCATCGATCTGCGCGGTAATCCGGGTGGCATTCTCGACCAATCCCTGAGCGTCAGCAACCTCTTCCTCCGGAAGGGCCAGCAAATCTCGAGCATCAGGGCGCGAAACGGTGAAAATCAGACTTTCCTTGCTTCTGACGATCCGGTCGCTCCAAAAATTCCGCTCGTTTTACTCGTGGATGGGCGCAGCGCATCAGCCTCCGAGATCGTCGCGGGCGCGCTGCAGGATCACGACCGCGCGCTAATCGTCGGAACCACTTCGTTCGGCAAGGGCCTGGTACAATCGGTGTTCCCGCTGGATGGCGGATACGCGCTGAAGATGACGACGGCCAAGTGGTACACACCGAGCGGCCGTTCAATCCAGAAGGAGCGCAAGCTTCTCCCGAGCGGCGAGTTCGTCGAGGTAATGCCCGACTCCCTTGAAACCGATTCGGTGCGGCGCTCCCGGCCGACTTTCCGGTCGGATGCCGGCCGAATCGTCTATGGCGGCGGTGCAATCACCCCCGATATCATCGTGCGCCCCGATACGCTATCGACAGCGGAGCAAAAGGTGTTCAATACTTTTGCCCCGAAGACCGCGGATGTTCGCGCAACTTTGATGGACTACGCGCTCGAGCTCAAGAAAACCGTGAAGCCAAACTTTGTCGTACAGCCGGCTTGGCGCGAAGAATTTTATCGCAGGCTTCAGGCGAAGGGGGTCACCGTCGAACATGCTCAATACGAGCAGGCCGCGGGCGAGATAGATCGCCTCCTTGGCAGTACCGTCGCTCGCCTCGCTTTCGGTGATTCGACCGCGAAACGGCGCAGCGTCCCTGAGGACAATCAGCTTCTACGAGCAATCGATGTCCTCAAGCAGAGCCAGAGTCAGCAGGATCTCTTTGCTATCGCGGCGCGTGAACAGTCTACTGCCTCGGCTCAGAGATAGCTTAGGCTGCTGCCCGAATAAGAAAACCCGGCGGACTCAACCGTCGGGTTTTTTATTCGCGCAAGCCGTCGCCTCACGGCCAGCGATGCTTATTGGAATAGTTGCTTCCAAAAACCTCGCGTAGCACGGCTCTGGGGTCTTCGGTCCGCACGACCGCGTCGAGTCGGTCCGCCAGGACAATAGGAATGGTGAATTCGCGATACCGGGTGTAGCCGTGGCAGAAGCATAGCGGTCCCTTCCGGTCCACGTCGCCAAGCAGAATGTCCGGCTCGCCGAAGATCGTCATCGCGTAGAAAAAGTTCAGGGTCTGGGGCTTGGGCAAATCGCTCTGCACGACATTTCGGGGGAGGCTTCCGTGCTTGCCCCACTGGACGTCTACCAGTACCTGGGATTTCGGCCACGGCGTATGAAGAATCCGGCCGTGCCAGTATGTCCAGAGATCGGTGGGTGCATGTGTCGAGTCGTAGCCAACCCAGAGAACCTCCTCATCGGTGGGGACTGTGAAGGGTATCCAGGCCCCGTGTACATCGTCGCGCCACAGTAAGTGGTAGGCGATTATCGGGCGCGTCGGGTGGATGACTGCCACTACCCGCTCCAGCGGGAACGTTTCGTCGCGTTGCAGGTATAAAACCGGTGCCAGGCGTTGTGCAAGGACGGCCAGACTGTCCGTACTCGCAATCGCACCCGGCAGATTTGCGGGCCGTAGCGGTATGTGTGCTCGGGGACCACAGGCAAGCAGGAGACAAGGAAGGAGTCCTCGCGATGACCGCACGAGAATCTGGATGGCTTTTCTTCTCAATGGATAGCCGTCGAAGTTCACCTATGCAGCGCGTACCGCGCACCGCTGCGTCGAAGTAATTGGAGAGCACATGCGCAAGCCACGTCCGAATGCGTACAACCCCGCCCAGGCACTCTTTCTGATTAGCAACGATCGCAGCGGGTCACCTCTCAGCTGTCCTTCGTGCTCAGGCTCGATAGAGCGCGACCCTCGACAGATCCCTCCCCCTCCATACACCCACGTCACGCTCCGCTGCAAGAGCTGCGGACGCTCCGCTCATTATGTTGCAGGAGCGGCGTAGAACTCCTGTCTGTTGCACAAAACTTGCCCTCCTCTGCAAACGCTGGATCGATATCCGGTGAAACGAGGCGGTTCTCCACGCTCGGGAAGCCAATGGTAGCCGCTTCACAGATTGCCCCGCGGGGAGAGGAATAGTTCAATGGCACGCATCACAGGCACGGTCAAATGGTTCAACGACGCCAAGGGATTTGGCT
>DATAHM010000064.1:0-7991 GCA_036263215.1 Gemmatimonadaceae bacterium | reverse complement strand
ATCCGGCACATCGGTGCGCTGGACCGTCGATCGGAGGAATTGCCGTGCCCGCGGATCGCCTGACCGCGCGAGTACCGTCATGCTCTCTCGACCAACCCACGATGTCATATTCCCGCTTGCAAGTTGAATGAGTGGTTGGATTCCGGCGCCGCGATCGAGCCTAGCGAGCACGGAGAGCGCGGCAGAACGAACTTGCTGTACGTCGTTTTCGTTCGTCGCGATCTGCACGAGCGCAGCGCCGACGCGATCCAGCTGCGCCGCGTCGCTCCGTCCAAGCGCACCAAGCGCAGCCCGCCGTGTCTCAAGCGGACGATTTTGATCGCGGCCGATCTCGAGCAAGCGAGCAGATAGGTCGGGCCCGTCGGCAAGCATGGCAGCGAAAATCGCGTCTCTGCCGACTTTTCCATCGGCGCGCGCGGCGGCGCCGAGCAGAAAATCGGTAGCATCGGCAGGCGTCACCGTACCGAGGTTGGTGATTGCGTCAATCGTGGGGTTCGGCCCACCGACATAGGTGCGCAGTCCAACAACCATGCCGTTCGCAAGGTCGGCGACGACTCGTGCCGGGCCAGCCACGCATTGCTCGGAAGAATTTCCGGAGTAGGAGCCGTAAAACGTGCCTGCTCCCATCGAAATAAATGTCCGGCCATCGCCACAAATACCGGGCTTTACGGGAAAGCTGAACTGCACTGAGCGGTCAGACGCAGCTGCGACCCGCTTCGTCAGTGTTTGCGCAAATGCCTGCGGCGCGAGAGCAGTCGCCGCGATGAGCGAGACAGCGGCTAGTCGCGAAAGGGTCTTCATCATTTGTCGATAATCTCCAGTAGGAGCTTCTTGGTTCTCGGGTCGTTCTTACGTGACAGCGCGGAGATGGCAAGCCGGCGCATGTCGGGATCCGTACCCGTGCGCGCTATGTCGAGCAATTTGTCGGTGGCCTCCGGCTCCGCGCGTTGTGCGTACAGGCGCACGAGCTGCTCCCGTAGCGGCCGAGCGTCGGCAACATCGTACATGCGCGCGAGATCAGCCATCGGAATGCTCGAGCGCCCGGCGTAGCGGAGAGCCATCGCTCGAACGTCGGCAGGCTCATTCGTATTGCGTACCACCGAGAGCAACCACTGATCGTTTTCCGGACCTCCGATACTTGCCGCAGCGCGGATCGCGGCGGCCTTGAGGCGCGGCGAATTCAGTCGGGGATAGACCGACCGGACGTAGGCCCCATTGTCGCTGGTGTGCTCGGCATCAACGCTCGAGAGCGCTGTCGCGCGAAGATCCTCGTCGAGGTCAGTGCGCTCGATGATGGTCCTGATGCTCTGGTGCGCTCGAGGACTGTCGCTGCGTCCAAGCGCGAGGATCGCAGCTCGCTGGAGCTGTTCGTTTCCAGGCGTGCGCGCGATCTCCTCGAGTGTCGAAACCGCCTGGTCGCCCGGCATCGCCGCCAGAAATCGGAGTGCTTCGGCGCGAACCCTCGTATCCGGATCAGTGCGTGCGGTGTTCATCACGAGCGACATCGCCTCCGGATCTGTCCGCTTTCCGAGCAGCCAGAGAGCAGCTCGGCGCAAACTCGTCGAACATTCATCTCTGCGCGCGAGAAGGCGGCGCAGAATCGGCGTCGTCGATTCAGGGTCGGTCTGGCCAAGTGAGGTGAGCGCCTCGATGCGGACAGCGAGATCTTCTTTGTCGCATGTCTCGCTATGGTCTGATGCGACCCTCCCGAGTTGCTCGCGCGCCTGCGGATCGCCCTGTGCCGCAAGCGCTGCGCGGATTCGCGCAGCAAGTGCTGCGGCATCTGCCTGAAGCGATGCCTGGCGGTAGGGCCTACCCTTGTCCTGAAGGGCGGTGAGCGCATCCCGCAAATCAGCGGTGCCCCCGATGCGGTACAATGCAAAGGCTCGCCAATAGCGGGCGTCAGCCGCATACACTGAATTCGGGAAGCGCTGCGAGATATCGCCGAATAGTTGCGACGCGCGTCTGTATTCGCCCCGGTTCAGAGTTTCGCGAGCGAGGCGGTAAAGAGAATCAGCAGGGTCCGATTGAGCCCATGCTGCCTGCGGCTCACTCGCGATGTTTCCGAACTGGCGCTCAAATGGTGATTGACCCGGGACGCGGTTCAACGCGGCGCGCGCTCCATCCATCGCTGCGACGACCGGGGCAATGTCGGCTGCGCGTGACCACGAATCGAGCCGGAGTGGCTTGAGAGGCGCCATCGCCATCACCGGCGGAATGTCCATCGGCTCAATGCGGATCGGCTCCATCGGCATGGGTTCCATCGGCATCATGGGCGCCATGTCAGGCATCTCGGGCATCTCGGGCATATCCGGCATGTCCGGCATGTCGAAATCGAAATTGAAATCGAAATCGGGTGTGGGCGGCGCGACATCCATCACGCGATCCATGTCGAGAAAGGGCGGTGCGAGGTCGAGGTCCATCATGTCGCGCATCGGGGCGAGGTCGAATTCCATCATCTCGGGAGTCGGCGCGAGCTCGAGATTCATCTTCATGTCCTCGAGGCGCTGGCTCAAATCGGAGAAATCGGGCAATTCGAACTCGAGCGGCTGGACCTTCCTCGCGCGTTCGGGAGGAGTAGGAGTCCTTGCCGGAGGAGAAGGCTCGACAGGCTGCGCCGGAGGAGTTGACGGTACGGGGGTTTGCGCGCCGCCGGATACCGAGAAAATTACAAGTGCCGCCGCGATCAGCGTAGCTCTCTTCATCCTTGCCTCATTCTGAGGATTGATTGGTTACGACCGCGGAGCTGAGTCGGGAAAGAACGTTCCCCTGCTCTACCGCCTGATGGATCAGATCCAGATCACCGTTGCCGCGTTCGCTGCGCAGTCGTGCGATTTGCACGAGCACGAGCTCCAGGTCCTCGAGCAACGCGCGCATCTTCGGATCCTGTGCCGCCGGCGAGTCGATAAGAAGCCGGGTGGTCACGAGTAGATCGGCGGCCTTTCCGGCAAACGCGGCGTCCGTCTTTCCGCTCACATCTTTCGCCGGCAGGGCGATAAGCAGGGCGGCCGTCTGACCGAGATAGCGGCTGGTCTGATCGCGATACGCATCGACGACAGCAGATGTATCGGCCGGCAGTGGCGCATGGGTCGCAGGAGTAGCGATCGCCAGCGACGAGTTCGCCGCGTTGTCACCCCGCGGGATAAGGCGTCCGATGCCGAATCCGATTACGAGAGCGGCGGCGGCAGCGAACCATGAAGCATGGGCGATGATCCGGGTACGTTGCTGCGCGTTGACTCCGATATCGAAATGAGCGTGCTCGATCTCGGCCCACATCTCGTCCAGCGGCGGACGCGGCGGAACGTTGAAGTTCCAGCGTAGATCCCGAATCAGCTCGTCGAACCGTTTGTCATCCATCAGTTCTGCTCCTTGAATGCAGCCAGCTCCTCGCGTAGCTGCGCTCGTGCCGCGGAAAGTCTGCTCTTGCACGTCCCTTCGGGGACGCCGAGCACTTTGGCAATTTCCGCGTGCGTATATCCTTCGATGTCGTGCATGATGAGCGTCAACCTGTAAGTCTCTGACAGTCGTTCTACTGCTCTCGCTATGCTTTCCTTCAGATCCGGTTCTGCTTCGGAAGCTCCGTCCTCGATGAGATCTGCTTCGTCGAGCGACACTTCCCTTCCGATGCGCAGCTCCGAACGCCTCGCGTTCGAGACGATGGTGACCACGATCCGGTGCAGCCAGGTGGCGAACGCGGCATCTCCCCGGAACTGCGAAAGACGCGAGAACGCGCGGATGAAAGTGTCCTGCGTGAACTCTCTCGCCTTGTCGGCATCGCCTGTCAGCCGATAGGCGAGCGAGTAGACGCGTGGCGCGTGCGTGTCGTACAGCGCACGCCCGGCCAACCGATCTCCCGCGATGACCCGGGCGATGAGCTGTGCTTCGTTCACGCGGAGATTTTATCTACCGCAGGTCGCTGTCGTCACCATGGTTGCTTCTAGTTCGACACGGTAGTCCGCAGAATCGTTCGGTGGATTCTTGTTAGCGGCTTAACGCACTACCTAGAACTAGGACTAAATTGCGGATTGCGCACTTATTGCGAACTGGTCACCGGAGACATACCAGTGACTGATAACTGCTTAACTGCATTGGGCGTCGGCGACGCCATGGGACATCGGAGTCCGACCAGTGGAGTCACCAGTCACTGGTTACAGGTGTGTCCTAGTCCGAGTTCGCACTAAGTCCGCAATCCGCAGTTTGGTCCTAGTTCGAGGTAGTGCCCTGTTATTTGACTCCTCGTCGATCCTTGAGCCCTGCCTCGATCGAGATCCTGAGATCGTACGGCACTACGGCAACCGGAAAATCGGCGCTTCGATTCCAGCCGAGTGAGCGAGCTCGCACCCGGATCATTACCTCCTGCGCTTCCGCGGGATCGCCGAATGGAGTTTTTTTCCAGCGATAGGATTCGCGCAGGATCTGCGACGTCATGCGAAGGCTCGCCATCGAAGCGTGCGATGTGAGAGTCACCAGCGCGCCTCCGCCCTCGCGCGCCGCGCGGGACAGCCGGACTGTCTCGGTGCCTTCAGGCTCGATGCCTGCCACTACCACCAGAGCGAATCCTCCGCAGCGCAGCAGCTCCTCGGCCGCGCGGAGTCCGTACTTTCGACTCTTCGGCCGAACCAGGATCGGACCCTCTTCCCAGAACGGACCAGCCACGGTGCCAAGCCCATCGATCCACACCGATCTTTCGCCCTGGTCGACAGTCGTGTGACACGCGGCCCTGAGAACCGCTGTTGCGCCGCCCTGGGGCATCCACACTGTGAGCCTTCCGCGCGGGAGACCGTGGCCGGGCAGGATCGCGTCGAGCGCCTGGATGCCCGTCGCCACTGGCTCCGCCGTCCGGTGGGTAACCGGTGTCGCATCGGGAAACCGATGCTCGATGAGTGCTCGGATGGCGGCGTTTTTGTCGGACATGGCTCTGCTATTGTATCCCGAACATATCCCGAAGGCAAGAAGGGTGCTCGAATGACTGCAGAGACTCGCCAAGATGGCTATGGGGTTTTGAGCGAAGATTGATGTGAATGCTCGACGCGCTTCTCACCGCGCGAAAATCGAACGCGATACACTCGTCGCCAAACACGATCTCACCAGTCGGCGCACGGAGATCTTCATCTGAACCCGCCCATTCGCGGCGGGGTATTGAGATATTCATGTAATGAGTGTCCGGCCTGATTTATGAATTGTCTGCGGGTGAATACCCAGCCAGTCGCCGCACATCACTCATCAATACCTACGCTAATGCCAGTATTTGTATCTGATAAAACTGCTCTTGTTTCGATCGTTGCAGCCCTCACCATCGCAGCTATCGGCGGATGCGCCGCAACCAAGGACGCGCACCCCTCCCCGCTTGGCGATTCGCTGTCGGCGGAGTCGACCAGCTCGTCGACATCCCAAACGCAGATTGCGGCCAACGCGGGTTCTCAGGCATCCGGTACTACGGCCTCCGGCGGGGTTGGCGCTGCCGGCGCGGCTGGGACCCGAACCGCGTCAAGCACATCGTCGGCGACGGGCAAGGATTCCCTCGCCAAGGATCCGCCAATCGTCGTTCCGACGGTCAAGGGACGCACGAAGAGAGACAGCCTCGAGCTCGTGAAGGCGGTGAAGGAAGGTATGAAGAGCACCGGCTGGCCCGTGAAGACAGCGCCGCCACTGCCGGGATCGATTCTGCCCGCGCATCGCATCGTCGCCTTCTACGGCAATCCGCTCTCAAAGAAGATGGGCATCCTCGGCGAGCTTCCGCCCGATCAGATGCTCGCGCGGTTCGACAAGGAAATCGCAGCGTGGCAGAAGGCTGATCCGACGCACCCCGTGCAACCCGCGCTGCATCTCATTGCCGTGGTCGCCCAGGGCGCGCCTGGTAGAGACGGCAAGTACCGACTGCGCATGACCGACAGCCTGATCAACATGGTTCACGGATGGGCGCAACAGAAGCACGCCATTCTCATCCTGGATGTGCAGGTCGGCCAGAGCACGGTGCAGGAAGAGCTGCCCCGACTCATTCCATTCCTCAAGCAGCCTGATGTCATGCTCGGCATCGATCCCGAGTTCTCGATGAAGGGCGGCGAGAAGCCGGGAACGAAGATCGGCACGATGAATTCGGGTGACGTGAACTACGCCATCAACCTGCTAGCGGGCCTGGTGACGCAGTATCATCTGCCCCCGAAAATCCTGATCGTGCATCGCTTTACTCGACCAATGCTCAAGGATGCGAAAGGGATAAAGCTCGACCCGCGTGTACAGGTCGTGATCAACATGGACGGCTGGGGACAGCCGTGGCTCAAGTACGACTCCTACTCATCGTACGTGACGGACGAGCCAGTGCAATTCACGGGTTTCAAATTGTTCTACCACAACGACACCAAAAAGGGCGATCCGCTTCTCACTCCACCAGAGGTGCTGATGCTCTATCCGAAGCCGATTTACATCCAGTATCAGTAGCTCCCGCAATCCTCGCCCGAGGAAGTTCAGGGTCATATTATTGAGCGGTCGTCACACAGGTGGCGACCGCTCTTTTATGCGGGCTCGGAGGCGGGATGTCGACAAGAAGAGAATTTCTCTCGGGGATGGCGGCAGCGGGACTTGCAGCGCAGCCGATGTTCCGGGAGCGGGCAATTCGATCGCTCTTCCGTGCCAACGCGATCGCCGGTGATCGCTCCCCGCAGACTGTAGCTGACGATGAGCTGTACTGGTCAGAAATCCAGCGGGCATTCGACTCCGATCGGACGCTGATCAATCTGAACAACGGCGGCTGCAGCCCTACGCCCAGTCACGTGCTGGAGGCAATGATTCGCGATCTCCGGTTCTCGAATGAGCTGCCCGTCGAGCACATGTGGCGGGTACTGGAGCCGCGCATCGAGAGTGTCCGTCGAGATCTTGCGCGGGAGTTCGGCTGCGATCTCGAGGAGATGGCGATCACCCGCAACGCATCCGAGGCCAACGAGATCATGATCTTCGGTCTCGATCTCAAGCGCGGCGACGAAGTCGTAATTACCAATCAGAACTACGGCCGCATGATCACCGCGTGGGAGCAGCGCGCGCGTCGCGAAGGAATCGTCGTCAAGCAAATCTCCTTCAAGGTTCCTCCGCCATCCGACGATTATCTCGTAGAGAGATTCCGCGAAGCGATTACGCCGCGCACGAAGGTGATCGAGGTAACGCACATCACCAATCTCACGGGGCAGATCATGCCCGTGCGGCGGATCGTCGACTTCGCTCGACCTCTCGGCATCCAGGTCTTCATAGATGGCGCTCATGCGTTCGCGCATTTTCCGTTCAGCCGCGACGATCTCGGCGCCGACTATTACGGAACGAGTCTTCACAAATGGCTGCTCGCTCCCGTCGGAACAGGATTTCTCTACGTCAGGAAGGAAAAGCAGAAGAATCTCTGGCCCCTCATGGCTGCCGCAGCGACGCAGGACAACGATATCAGAAAGTACGAGGAGATCGGAACTCACCCTGCGGCAAACCACAACGCGATCTCGGCGGCGCTCGCTTTTCACCGGGGCATCGGCGTCGAGCGAAAAGCGGCACGACTTCGCTACCTGCGCGACCGTTGGGCCAAGCGATTGCTCGCTGAAAGTTCACGCATCTCCGTGCTTACACCGCTTGACGATCGGCAGGCCGGTGCCATCGCGCTGTTCAACGTCGATGGAATAGACAACGTCAAGCTGGGCGCATGGCTTTTCGGACAACACCGCATCGTGAACACGCCAATCATTCATCCCGAATTTCGCGGGATCCGCATAACGCCAAACGTCTATACCACTCTCGACGAGATCGATCTCTTCGCCGACAAGGTTCTGGACGCGGTCAAGAAAGGGATTCCGGCGTAACGGTGTCCGGGCAAGCGTGACGCTCGGCCTGCTCGCACTCCTACTGGGAGTCGGCGCCTTCGGTGCCGGACTACTCGGTGCACTGACCGGGCTGGGCGGCGGACTCGTCGTCGTACCGATGATGACGATCCTCTTTCATGTCGATCTCAGGTACGCGAT
>DATAHM010000063.1:0-13639 GCA_036263215.1 Gemmatimonadaceae bacterium | reverse complement strand
AGCGGTGAGCTGCTCGATCGGCTGGTGCGTTGGTCCGTCCTCGCCCAGTCCTATTGAGTCGTGTGTGTAGACGTAAACCACGTGGCGTTCCATAATGCACGCGAGGCGTATCGGCGGGCGCATGTAGTCGGAGAAAATGAGGAAGGTTGCGCCGTACGGAATGATGCCGCCCGTGAGCGACATTCCATTCATTATCGCACCCATCCCATGTTCACGGATTCCGAAATGAAAGTTACGCCCGCTATAATCTTCCGCTGAGAAACTGGGCGCGCCTTTGACAATGGTGTCGGTTGAACTCGCGAGATCGGCCGATCCACCAATCAGCTCGGGGATTTTTTTCGCAATTGCGTTGATGACGACGCCCGAGGCAGCGCGGCTGGCGACGTTGCCATCCTTGGCGTCGAAAACGGGAAGCGCGTCTTCCCAGCCTACTGGCAGCTCGCCGCGAAGACGCCGTTGCAGCTCCGCCTCGAGCTCCGGGTTTTTCGACTTGTAGGCGTCGTACACCTTTTTCCACTCATCCTGCGCGGTAGCTCTTTTTCTCCCCGTATCGCGCCAAAACTTCAAAGCTTCGGGCGCTACGTAGAAGGGTTCCTGAGACGGATAGCCGAGCGCCTGTTTGGTGAGCGTGATCTCGTCGGCGCCCAAGGGGGAACCGTGGGCTTCGGCGGTATCGTGCTTATGCGGACTGCCGTAACCGATATGCGAGCGCACTACGATGAGCGACGGTCTCGAGGTCTCGGCCTTTGCGGCTTCGATTGCGTTGTTTAACGCGACGAGATCGTTGACATCGTCGACATGCTGGGTGTGCCAGTGGTACGCCTCGAAGCGCTCGGCGGTATCGTCGCTGAAGGTGAGAGCTGTGTCGCCCTCGATGGTGATATGATTGTCGTCATAGAAGCCGATCAGTTTTCCGAGCTTCGCATGACCGGCGAACGAGGCGACCTCGTGCGAGATGCCTTCCATCATGTCACCATCGCTGGCGATGAAATAGATATTGTGATCGAAGATCTTTTGATCACGGTTGAACACCGCCGCCATGTGTGCTTCGCCGACTGCCATACCAACCGCGTTACCGATTCCCTGACCGAGTGGCCCCGTAGTGGTCTCAACGCCAGGAGTGTAGCCGAACTCCGGGTGGCCAGGTGTTTTGCTTTCCCACTGTCTGAACTGTTTGAGATCTTCGAGCGTCAGCTCATAGCCAGTGAGGTAGAGCACACTGTAGAGCAACATGGACGCGTGGCCTGCGGAGAGGACAAAGCGGTCGCGGTTCAGCCAGTTGGGATCCGCCGGATTGTATCGGAGATGCTTGGTCCATAGCAGGTACGCGAGAGGCGCGAGGGCCATCGGCGTTCCCGGATGACCGGAGTTCGCTTTCTGAACCGCGTCCATGGACAGAACCCGGATCGCGTTGATGCAAAGCTCCTCGAGGGATCGGCCCGAGGTCGACGAGCTTGAGGGAGACGTAGAGCGCGGAGCAGTCGCGGTGTCGGTGGGCTGAGACATGAAAACGTTGGCGCTGGTAGTGGAAATTGCACGGGTTGACGGACTACCGCATCTGCGGGACACGTCATTTACAAACTAGCTCATACTCTTGCGCGTTGTAGTGCGAGCCATTCGGCGGCTTCGTGTACTTCGCCAGGCGACAGCCGGTGACCTCCCGGCTGCCATTTGAGGGTAACTTCGGCGCCAGATGACTTGAACAGCCCAACGAGACGCTCGACGTGGTCAGTCGGAACGATCGGATCCACACGGCCCGACGAGATGAAGACGCCTTTGCCGCTCAGGTCCGGAATTGCATCAGGCTCGAATACCACCATTGGCCGGAAGAGCATCGAGCCCTGGAGCAACGTGGGCGCGAGGAACATGACAGTGGAGGCGATGTTGGCACCGTTGGAAAACCCGAAGGCAAAGACGTGTCCGGCATCAAGGCCATAGGTCGCTATTGCTGCGCGGATGAAGCGCGCGAGCTCTTCGCCGCGAGACCGGACTTCGAGCGGATCAAACACACCTTCAGCCAGTCGCTTGAAAAACCTTGGTGCGCCGTTTTCCAGAACATTGCCGCGCGGACTAAGAATGGCAGCGCCTGGAGCGATGCTCTGAGCGATTCCGATGAGGTCATTTTCATCGCCGCCTGTTCCGTGCAGGACGAGCAAGGTTTCGCGCGAATCCGCATTGGACGCGGGCAGGAACCGGTGGACGAAGCCGAGGTTGTCGGTCATGCGTTGGGTCCGCGAAGCTCCAGCGGAGTGTGGATGTTCGGCAGCAATGCCTCGATCTCGAAGCGACGTGGCTCCAGCCAGTGCGGGAGCTTCAGTGACTGACCGAGCGCATCGAAAGGTTCGTCGACTCCAAATCCGGGAGCGTCAGTCGCGATCTCGAACAGAACGCCGCCGGGCTCGCGAAAATAGATGGATTTGAAGTAGTCTCGATCGAGCTGCGGGGTGACGTTGTATCCCAATGATGTGAGCTGTCCGCGTACCTCTAGCTGCTCGGCTTCGCTTGACGCTCTGAACGCGACGTGATGGACGGTGCCGGCTCCCATTACGCCGCCCCAGATACCGGGAACACAACGCAGATCGACGATCGAACCGAGGCCACGATCCCGAGTTGCGTAGCGATATATGCTGCCCTGTTCGCGCACCAGCTCAAAACCCAGAGTGTTGGTGAGCAGCTGGCCCGTCAACTCGTTGGCGTCGAGCCAGAGCGTCACCGAATAAATGCCACGGATGCAATGCTCGGCCGGAACGCTCCCGCCTGACCATCCCGCGGTCGCGTCGGCGGCGGGATGTGCGACGAGCTCTCCCATAAAACCATCGTGATCCTTGAAAGCGATCACGCGCTCGTCGTCATACCGGGCGGTCGGTTGTGAGAACTCCACTCGCTCTTTAATGAGCCGCTCGATCCAGAATCCAACCGAGCTCGGAAGGATCGCGAACGACACGACAGCAACTTGTCCACCGCCCTGGCGCCCGCGTCGCGCGTCGGGCCATGGGAAGAACGTCAGGATGCTGCCTGGACTTCCCTCTTCGTCACCAAAATAAAAATGGTACGTAGTGGGATCGTCGAAGTTGACAGTGCGCTTGACGAGTCTGAGCCCGAGCGTCCCGGCGTAGAAATCGAGGTTCCGCTGGGGATTGCTCGCGATACCGGTGACGTGATGAATACCGGCAGTGCGGAAGCTCATAGAACCGATTCTTGCTTACTGTTTTTTCGAGATCTCTCGTTTGTCCGTGCTGGTGCGGGGAGATCCACCCTCACCACCGTAACCGCTTTTGTGCTCGTTGGGATGCGACGGAACATCTTCTGGATTCGGCCTCCCGGAACGACTCCCGGGATCGCCGTCACCCTGTTTCGTGGGGGAAGGGCTACCTTGTTCCTGCTCTCGCCTGGATGGCATAATATCTCCGATCGTTACCTTCGCATGAAGCAACGGACATGCCGTTCTCCGAGGCGTTGACGTGACCCGCCCCCGCGCTTCCCGAAAGCCAAAGACAAAGCACTATCGGAGCCTGAGCGATCCCAGCACGCTCAGCGAGCTGACGCAGCGTCTGAAGGAAGGTATCTACATCACCAACATGGAAGGGGACATCATCGACGCGAATCCCGCGTTTCTCGAGATGCTTGGCGTCGATTCGCTCGAGGAGCTCAGGAGGTATCGCACGAGCGATTTCGTGAAGGCAGAGGTGCGTGAGAGGGAGATGGCCCAGCTCGAACGCGATGGCTCCGTACGAGACATCGAGTTCCAGCTCACTCGGCGCGATGGCGAAGTTCGCACGGTAGTCGACAGCGCGTTTCTCTCCGTCGATTCTACGACAGGCGAGAAATACTGCCACGGCATTCTCGTAGACATCACTCAACGCAAAGAGCTGCAAACGCAGTTGCTCGAGCTGAGCATCCGCGATCCGCTTACTGGCTGCTACAATCGCCGCTACCTGAACACGGTGAGTCGCCAGTGCGAAGCCCAGCCAAAGGGCGAGTGGGGATGCATCTACCTCGACATCGACCACTTCAAGCAGTACAACGACACGAATGGTCACGCCGAGGGTGACAGTGTACTTGTGAAGATGGCCCGGTTCCTAATGCGTCACGTTCGTGCGGAAGAGGCTGTGGTGCGCGTTGGTGGCGACGAGTTTCTGGTGGTTCTGTGCGACTCGGACTCGGAGCAAACCGAAAGCATTGCAGCGCGGCTGCGTCAGGCGGCGGCGGAATCCGCACCAGTGCCATTCTCGATGGGATGGGCGTCGCGAAGGGACGATGAGACCTTCGAAACCACGATGGTGCGGGCCGATCAGCGACTGCTCGAGGTGAGAGTCGACGAGCGCCGGGACTCCCAAAAGCGCCGGCGTAAAAAGCCCAAGGCTCAATAGGCCCCGCCTAAACCCAGGCAGCAACCCGGCCAGACACCGAAGTCTTGGGGGGCTGTGCAAGCGAGCCGCTGAGAGACGTCCCACAGTAGAACCCACTTCTACTGGTGTCACATGCGATCATTTCTGCTGGCGGCTCTTTTCGCGATTCCTGGTTTTTCTTCCGCACAAATCGTTCAGGATGGCCGGATGCCATGCCCGGCCCCGCCCTGTCGAAGGGGTGTTCCTTGCCCGATGCCAATCTGCGGCATTCAGAACCCCGGAGTGTTTCGACAGAGCAGTGATGTACGGGTGCAGCTCGTCGACCGGGTGCTCCGATACGAGATAACGGAGACCTACGTAAACCAGGGCAACAGGATCGGCGAGGCTGATTTCATGTTTCCGTTGCCGAAGGGTGCGGCATTCCAGGATCTCAAGCTGTCGATCAACGGCGAGATGGTATCCGGCGAAACAATGAGCTCGGACCGCGCGCGGCAGATCTACGAAGAGATAGTACGGCGACAGCGCGATCCGGCACTGCTCGAGTGGATGGGATACGGATTACTCCGCGCGCGAATTTTTCCCATTGCGCCGGGCGAAGAGAAAAAAGTCGTTGTCCGTTTTCAGACAGTGGCGGAGCGGGAAGGTGACGCGCTTCGGATCGATTACTTCCGCGGACAACGCACCAACCAATGGGCGATGGGGTCCAACCAAGACGCGCAGGCCCGCACCTCGTTTGTGCTGACCTATCCCAACGATCCAATGTACGGCACTGCCTATTCGCCCACGCATTCCATTTTTGAGCAACAGTATGGATCGGTGGACGACGAAGACGCTGGCAGCGGGCAAACGTTCGCATCGAACAACCGCGGTGCGACTCGCCGCTTCGAAATCAGGGACGCACGTGGAGAAGTCACGCTTCTCATTCCGGTGCGACGCTCGGCGAGCCCAGCGATTACAATGTTGGCGAACGCGCCCGGAAACGACGATGGCTTCGCGCTGATAACCCTCTCGCCACCTTCTATCCGGCCGCGCCCAGTGCCGCGCGACCTCACCTTCGTCATCGATGTATCCGGATCGATGAGTGGTGAAAAGATCGAGCAGGCGAGAGCAGCTGGAAAACAGGTGCTCCGCACACTGTCGCCAATGGATCGGTTTCGCCTGATCGATTTCTCCAGCGATGTCCGGACCTTTCGAGATGATTTTTCCGCGGCAACACGCGAGAACATCCGGGCAGCGGAGCGCTATCTCGACCAACTGGACGCACAGGGCTCGACGAACATCTCGGGAGCGCTCGATGAGGCGCTGTCAACGCGCGTTCAGTCCGGAAGACTTCCGATCGTACTGTTTCTGACCGACGGTCAGCCGACCGTTGGCGAGCGTGATCCGTCCGCAATTGCCGCGAGTGTCGCAAAGCGTCTCGGCTCGCGCCGGGTGTTCACGTTCGGAGTCGGCGCGGATCTCAATGTGTCTCTTATCGAGCAACTGGCGCTCGAGGGTCGCGGCACGGCCAGCTTTGTTCGCCCTGAGGAATCGGTCGAGCGCGCGGTCGGGATCGTCGCGAGCCGACTCACCAGTCCGCTTGTAACGGATGTTCGCGTGCATGCTGACGGCGTGCGGCTGCTGAAAATGCATCCCTCGGGTCCCGTTGACATATTTGCGGGCGAGGATCTCGTGATTCTGGCGCGCTACGACGGAAGCGGCAATGCAGTGCTGCGCTTTGATGGTCAGACTACGAGTGGGCCCGTGAGCTGGGCCACGCGTGTGAATTTTCCCGATCGTACGCGCGAGAATCCGTTCATCGCGAGACTATGGGCAACGCAGCGCATCGGATACCTGAGCGCCGAGAAGCGGAAACATGGTGGATCCCAGGAGATAGATGATGAAATCCGCAGTCTCGGTGAACGTTTTGGAATCCCAACTGAATTTTCGTCTTACCTCGTCGTAGAGCCCGGCATGAACCAGCGCCGCCAACTCAGCGGGAACAGTTCACTGCAGCAGAGTGTGGTGACAGGAGCCGGAAGCGCGGCTAACGCGCCAGCTCCCGCCGCCGTTCAATTCGAGGCAGCAAAATCGGCTGCGGCGCAGCGCTCCGCTACCAGCCTTTCCGCCGCGGACGCTGCATCGGGCGTCAGAGAAAATACGAGCATTCGCCGAGTGGGAACGGTGACTTTCATGCTCCGCGACGGCGTCTGGACGGATGTGCGGTACAAGAATTCGGGGAGCGTGCTCAAGATCAAACCTTTCTCGGACGCCTACTTCAGAGTTCTCGAGCTGGAACCCGATCTGCGGGAGCCGTTTTCAGTGGGCGAGCGCGCAATAGTAGTCGGTCGGTCCCTCGCGATCGAGCTCACTCCTGCTGGACTCGAACAGCTATCCGATCGGGACGAGCAGATGTTGCGAGATCGCTGGTAACCGAATGATGGGAATCGAGTGACGGACGTCGATCGGCTGTTCCGGACCTACAACGCCGCGTTGGTGCGATACCTGACTCGACGTCTGGGCGACCGGGACTGGGCGGAGGAGGTTGCACAAGAGACGTTCGTGCGCGCACTCAGGCAAACAGCGATACAAAACGAGCGCGCGTGGCTGTTTGCCGTGGCAACGAATCTGGTGAGAGACGAAGCGAGGAAAGACATGAGGCGTCGCAAGCACCTGGCGCTGCTCGCGGAAGAGGAGCGTGAATCCCGCGTGGAGTCGGAAGAGACAACTGTCGAGCGCGCGCAGGAGGCGGCAATGGCGCGCAAGGCAGTCGACGCCCTCGCGGAAAGAGATCGGCTCGCCCTCCTTATGCGCGAGGAAGGCCTGGACTACACGGAGATCGCTGAAGCACTGGAGCTGTCTCCGGGATCGGTTGGAACCACGTTGTCGCGCGCACGGCGTCGTCTCGTCGAGAGTTACGAAGCGCTGCAGAAAGCGCAAAATGAGAGAGAGAAGAATGCAGCATCCTGATGAAGGAACGATCCACTCGTGGCTCGACGGCGCACTGCCGACGCGAGAATCAGCGGAACTCGAAGCACACGTTCAAGGGTGTGCGCAGTGTGCAGCTGCGGTTGCGGAGGCGCGCGGGTTCATCGCTGGCGCCTCACGTATTTTGACCGCGCTGGACAGCGTACCGAGTGGAGTTGTGCCGGTGGCGAAGCGGTCGAAATCCAGAGACTGGCCCGTCTGGCGCGCCGCGGCGGCGATAGTGATCGTCGCACTCGGGAGTTTCGTGGTGCTCAAGGATCGTGTCGGCCGCACTGATCAGCGCGTATCCGATCTATCATCTGGGTCTATTGCGTCTACGCAAACTACAGCTGCCCAAACCGCCGTTCCCCAGGCTGCAGCTGCTCCGACACTCAATGCGGCGGTGCCTTCACAGCGCGAAACGCCACGGGTAGGAGCTAAGCAGATGGTTGTTCCAGAGGCTACAGGCGGTGTGCGTGCTGCGACTCCGCGTGCGGAACCTGCGGGCGCCGCGAATAAGCCAATGGTATCCGGGGTGCAAATCGCCGACGCCAATGCTCGCGAAAACGCTTCATCGCTGCCGGTCGCTGGAATCGTAAGCGCGGGGCAGCCCACGCAGTTCTCCCGAGGGAACTCGGCGGTAGCTATGGACGCGGCGACGACTTCGTCTCTTCCGCGAGATGTTGGACGGCGACGCGGTGTCGGCGCGAGCACCACTCTATACGAGCTATCACCGGGTGATACGGTCGTTCTCACGCAAGCAACCGAGCTCCGATTGGAGTCGGTGGCGGCCACGGGTGCGGCTACGCAACGTTCGGTAGTTACAAACGGCGCGGGGGTGATGGCGAAATCGGCAGCGCCCGACACCCAGCATCGCGCGGTCGCCGCGCAGCGAGATGCGCAATCGACTGCGCAATCGGCAACGCCCCCAACTGCACCACCACGCGGCGCCGCGGGTGTCGCCAATGCCTCCAACACGATAAGCTGGGTCGATTCAGCGACGGGTGCCAGAATGACTCTCTCGGGACGTCACTCCGTTCGCGAGCTCGAAGAAATCAGGCAGAAGATCGAGCGCCTGCGTGCAGCAGAAGCCGCGGAAAAGAAACGCCCCTGACCCGTTAGGACGAGGCAGGACCACCTTCGAGCGCCATTCCCATCGTGTGGTACCCCTTGTCCACGTAGAGAGTGGTGCCCGTGATTCCGCTGGCAAGTGGGCTCGACAGAAACGCGGCAGCCTTGCCGACTTCTTCGGCCTGCAAAGGATCTGAAAGCGGCGAGTTCTGCGCGCAGTATTCCACCATTTTTTCGATTATTCCAATCGCGCTTGCAGCGCGTGAGGCCAGTGGCCCCGCCGATATCGTATTCACACGAACGCCGTATTTTCGGCCGGCCTCGAATGCAAGAGTGCGGGTGTCACTCTCGAGCGCCGCTTTGGCCGACGACATCCCGCCACCGTACCCGGGGATTACGCGCTCGCTTGCCATGTAGGTAAGCGACAAAAACGAGCCGCCGGATCGCATGAGCGGAGCCAGTCTGGATACCATAGAGACGAGGGAATATGCGCTGACGCTCAGAGCCGTCAGATAGCCCGTGCGGCTTGTCTCGAGCAGCGGTTTCTTGACCTCGGGACCGTTCGCAAGCGAGTGAATGACGATATCGAGAGCCTGTGTTCCGAAATCGGTTTCAATGCGTCGAGTGAGGCCGTCGATGCTGAAATCGCCCGTCTCCCTGTAACGCTTATTCGTCCTGATTTCTTCGGGAGCGTCGTTCAGGGTGTCAAATGCTGCGTCCAGTGGATAGATCTTCTCGAACTGAAGCAGCTCGCCGCTCGACAATTTCCGCGACTCGTCCATCTTCCCACGCTCAATCAGGTTCATGAAGATGTTGAGCGCTGGCGGCCACGTCGCTACGGATACGCTGGCCCCTGCCTCGGCCAGCGCTTTAGCGATCGCAAAGCCGAATCCGGCGTCGTCGGCGACTCCGGCGACGAGCGCGCGCTTGCCCGCGAGATCGATGGTCAGCATTGGGGTGATATCGCGATTGAAGGCATGCTTGACAAGGGGTAAGAGACTTGCATTCCGGAAAGTTAACGAATCGTTGCAAACCACCTCGCAGGAGTTGCTCCTTGTTCCGCAAGTTGCTTTCGATTGCGCTGGCCACAGCGACGCTTGGCGTCAATGTGCAGGCGCAGGTGCAGGATACGATCAACAAGAAGTCCACACTTTTTGTCGGCAATGATGTGCTTCTGCTCGGCGCCTTTGCCGTAGGTGCGACCCTCGTGGCGCCGATCGACAGGCAAATAGCGAGCAGGCTGCAGAACCCGTACACACAGCAAAACCGTTATCTCAAAACCGCGGCAACTGGATTCAGGCTGCTTGGCGATCCGGGCTCATTGCTCACTGGCGCCGGGTTATATCTCATTGGCCGTGCTGACGGGCAGCGCCGGGTTGAAGCACTTGGACTTCACAGCGTTGAATCAATCGTGCTCGCCGGCATTATCGGCACGGGAATCAAGCTCACCGCCGGAAGGCAGCGGCCGTACGCCGATACGGCGAACCCCTACAACTTTCAGCTGTGGAGAGGAATGCAGGGCGACAAGTATCGCTCCTTTCCATCAGGCCATACGACGGCGGCGTTCGCCTTTGCATCGACTGTCACCCGGGAAAGCCAATTCTGGTGGCCACATGCAGCCTGGTATGTCGGCACCGTTTTCTACGGCGGAGCTTCGCTGATCGGGGTGTCACGCATCTACAACAACATGCATTGGGCGAGTGACGTAATGGCCGGCGCGGCGATCGGCACAATTGTCGGGCTAAAGGTCGTCAAATACACTCACTCCCATCCCGGCAACCACATAGATAGAGAACTGATCAAGGGGAAACGATCATCGCAAATTCAGATGAGTCCAGTTCTTTTTTCAATTCAGTTCTAGGTCCCATCGTAGTCGGCACGCCGAGTGATAGTTGCTGAATGGAATTTTCATCCTCGCTGAGTTGCCTGCCGATGTCGGCGATCGCATACGCGAGATAAACGAACGCTACGATCCAAAACTGTCGCGATCCAAACCTCCGCACATAACGCTGGCGGGGTCGTCGGGAGTGGGGCCGATTCCGCCCTCGGTGGAGGTCGACGTCCTTCGCGACTCCCTCGAGCCGATTGCGCGGGATACCGCGCCCCTCACTCTTTCATTTCATCCGGCGCAACGCTTCATGCAGACGAACATCATTGTGCTACCGGTCGATGCGTACGGGCCTCTGCGCATACTGCACGACCGGATCGCGACGAGTGGACTGCCATTCACGCGGGCACGGTACACTTTTAGCCCACACGTGACTCTCAGCCTCTACCCGTCACTTGGCGCGGCAGCAACTCGTGAGCTGCTCAAGACCCGGATAACGGAGCCGTTCGTGATCAGCGCAATCCAGGTTTATCACACGAGAGATCCCCAACCTTCACGAAAGCTCCTCGAGCTCGCATTGACCGGTGGATCTGAGAAAGGTTGAGATAGCATGGCGCGGGTTCTGGATGCGCCTATTGGCTGCGTTGCTGCCGGGGAGACGGCAAACCCAGCTCCCGCCGCCGACCGATCCCGACTATCGGGTTCTGGTAATACGGTACGAGCGAATCGGCGATATGATCATGGCGACGTCGCTAATTCGGAACATTGCGAACGCTCTTCCCGCGCGAAAGGTCGACGTGCTGGCGACGCCGACAACCGCGCCGGTTCTCGAGCGGAATCCCTACGTTGGTAGAGTACTGACGCTCGATCGGCGGTCGCTCTCGAGCTATTGGGACATGATGAAGCGGCTGCGTCGATCGAGCTACAAGGTGATGGTCGATGGAAGGATCAACAATCCTCCGATCTTTACGTCGACACCTTTGTTGATGCTGGCTGGACGCGCTCCGTTCAGAGTCGGAGCGGGTGGTGACAGGAAACCGCGCATCTATAACGTCTCGGTGCCTGAATGGAATCGGAGCGATCACTACATCGACGGATCGAAACGGCTGGTCATTCCGTTTGGAGTAGATCCGGCGCACGTCGACTGGCAGCCGGAGTTATTTATGTCACAGGAGGAGACCAGAGCGGCGGAGACGAAATGGGAGGAGGCGCGTGCTCTCGTCGCGTCGGCTGGAACTGCGGGTACCGCGAAACAGTCGAAATGCCTGCTGGTAAATCTGTCTGCGTCGGAGCCAAAGCGGCGATGGCCGGATGGAAAATTCATCGCAACCCTCCAAACGGTTCGCGCTCGATTCCCTTCCATGCCAATTGTTGTCATGGGACTTCCACGCGAGTGGAGCAGCGTTCAGAAAGTCGCGAGCGCGGTCGGCGCTCTCCCGGTGCCAACGCCGAACCTTCGTGATGCCTTCGCACTCGTTCAGACCAGTGATCTCGTGTTCACTCCGGACACGAGCATCTCGCATGCAGCGTCCGCATTTCGAAAACCGTCACTGGTGCTGCTCAAGCGGGAGCACAAACCATATGCCCCGTACAACACGCCGGGGGAGATCGTCGCCTGGAACGAGGAGGAGATCCAGCAGCTTCCTCACGAGAGGGTAGCAAAGGCGCTCGACAAGCTGCTTACGGAGTTCGGGGGCAACTAGGAAGAGCCCCGATCGTCTAATGGGTGTAGGAACCTCTATGCCTTTCACCCGGACGATGTGATGTTTGCTTCAGCTTTATTCAAGTCAGCGGTAATCGCGAGCGTGGCGATGGTCCTTGCCGCGCCGTTGTGTGCCCAGCATGCACCGGAACACGCCGACACCGCGCACGCGACGAAAAGTGCGCACATGGACATGAATGGCGACGCCGACTGGAAGATCGCTGCAATGGCGAAGCACATGGATTATTCCAGGACTCGGCCCAGAACCGCCGAGGATTCCGTGCGGGCCATGCACATCATCAACGAGCTGCGTCAGGCTATCGCGAAATATCGCGACGTAAGACTCGCGGAAGAGGATGGCTATAAGATGTTCGCTCCGCAGATCAAGAATCAGCCACAGTACCACTTCACGAAATCCGGGAACGCGATCCGAAACCAATTCGGATTCGACCCAGCGCGTCCGACGTCGCTGCTCTACAAGAAGAACGCGAACGGTCAATTCGTCCTTATAGGCGCGATGTATACCGCTTCAAAACGCACGTCCGAAGCGGAGCTCGATCAGCGCGTGCCGTTGAGCGTCGCCCGCTGGCACCGACACGTGAACTGGTGCATCCCTCCGCGTAACCGGAAAGACCGGTGGGTCGAAACGAAAGACGGCCGGCCCGTCTTCGGTCCGCTCGGCGTCGCGACAAAAGAAGAATGCAAAGCGGCCGGTGGGCACTTCATTCCTCAGGCGTTCGGCTGGATGGTGCATGCGAACGCCTTCGCCGGGAACGATCTCAGCTCAATCTGGAACGACGATCACACCATGGAACACGATCATGCGATGCTCGGGGACCCGAAGGTTCCCGAGTAATCGCTAGTATCTATTGGCGCCCGTGCCGGTGTTTCTGGTCTCGGTTGTGGTGATGACTTCTTTCCGCCCTCTTGGCCAGAGGCCGAGCAGGCCGAGGAGGCCCAGCCAACCCCAGTCGAAGTGGCGTCCCGTGTTCGTGGTGCCGTAGTTCGTGGTCGTGGTAGTCGTCGAATCAGTGTTCTGGGCATGCGCCACCACAGGCGCGAAAATGAGCGCTCCGGCCACCGCCGCCGCTTCGACTGCTAGGCGTGCCTTGCTTCGAATCATGTCGACCTCCCTCGGTGAATGAATGAAGGTCGGATGGCAGGGCATGTGCCAGTCGGTGTCGCAGGGACAATGTGTTCGTGCAGGACCTGCGATAAATTGTAGCCATGCCTCCACAATTCATCTATGTAATGAAGGATCTGCGCAAAGTCGTCCCGCCATCACGGGAGATTCTGCGCGGCATCTGGCTGTCGTTTTATCCCGGCGCCAAGATCGGCGTCCTTGGCGCAAATGGAGCCGGGAAATCTTCGTTGCTTCGCATCATGGCAGGAGTCGATCAAGATTTTCAGGGCGAAGCGTGGGCACACGACGGCACCCGGATTGGATATCTCGCCCAAGAGCCGCATCTGGATACGTCGAAAAGCGTCAAGGAGAACGTCGATCTCGCGGTAAAGCCAATTCGGGACCTGCTCAAGAAATTCGAGGACATCTCGAACAAGTTTGCTGAGCCGATGTCCGACGACGAGATGACGAAGCTGCTGGACCAGCAGGCGAAGGTCCAGGAAAAAATCGACGCGCTCAATGCGTGGGACATCGATCGGAAAATCGAGATTGCAATGGATGCGCTGCGTCTACCGCCTGCCGACGCGGATGTGAGCAAGCTCTCGGGTGGCGAGCGCCGC
>DATAHM010000062.1:0-5925 GCA_036263215.1 Gemmatimonadaceae bacterium | reverse complement strand
GTCAGAGTCTGTGGATCGTCGGCTTCGGTGAATTCGATGAAGGCCCCGGGAAGCGATGTCTCCTCGAATACCCAGAAGCGGCAGTTCGCGGCGGAATAGTGGGATCGAAGCGCCTTGAGTCGCTTCGCGTAGTTAGCGCGCTCGGATGCCGGAACCGTCGAGCGCTGGATGGTCATAGCGCGCGGCATTCTAGAGTCCGGTTTCGGGGAATGATTCAATGGTTTTCTTTACGAAAGCGAGGAATTGATCGGCAACTGCGCCGTCGATGACACGATGGTCGAACGAAATCGAAAAATAAGCGCAGGTACGGATGGCAATGGTGTCTTCGCCATCCGGGCCAGTCAGAACCTTCGGACGCTTCTCGATGGCTCCGACTCCAAGGATAGCCACCTGCGGCTGATTTATGATCGGAGAACCCATGAGCGACCCGAACACTCCGGGATTCGTAATGGTGAAGGTCCCCTCTTGAACCTCTTCGGGCGATAGTTTTTTCGCCCGCGCACGAGCCGCGAGATCGTTTAGCGCGCGAGTGATGCCGGAAAGCGACAGGTCATCCGCGTGCTTGATCACGGGAACTATAAGTCCCCAGTCGAGCGCCACCGCGACGCCGATATTGATCTGCTTTCGATAAATGACGTTCGTCCCGGCTACCGAGGAATTCATTATCGGAAAGGCCTTGATGCCCTCGGTGACGGCTTTGATGATGAACGGCATGTAGGTGAGCTTTTGCCCGGTCGCCGCCTCGAACTCCGCGCGCTTTTTCGCCCGGATGCGGGCAACGCGCGTGAAATCGATCTCGAAGAACGAGGTCACGTGCGCGGAAGTGTGTCGTGAGGCGACCATGTGCTCGCTGATGAGCGCGCGCATTTTGGACATCGGCTCGACCACGTCCCCCGGCCACGGCTCGGGCGGAGGCAGAGCATGGCCTCCGGATGGACCGCCGGCTCTCACTCCGGTCTGCGGCGCCGGAGCTCTGGCGCCTGACTCGATGAAGCCGAGGATGTCGCGTTTGGTGACGCGCCCAGCGATTCCGGACCCCTGCAGCGAGGCAATGTTAACTCCGTGCTCAGCGGCAATTTTCCGCACGAGCGGGGAGGATTTGGTACGTAGACGATCCTCGAATGAGTTGCCGTTGCCAGCGTGCGATGCGGGGATTGCGGGCGTCCGCGGTTGCTCACGCGTTGGCGGAGTGGCTGAGGCAGATTCCCGTTGGGGGGCGAAGGCGTTGCCGGCGGTCGCTGCCGCCGCAACTGGCGGCGCTTTCGCCGGCGAACCACCCGACGGCTGTTCGTTCTTTCCGATCGCCGCGCCTTTTTCGGTCTCCAGCCGCGCTACCACCGTTTGCACCGCAACCGTCTCACCTTCCTTTACAAGAATCTCGGCCAGGACCCCAGCGGCGGGCGCGGGAATCTCCGCATCCACCTTGTCCGTCGAAATCTCGAAGATGGGCTCGTCGCGCTTCACCTCGTCGCCCACTTTCTTCAACCACTTCGAAAGTGTGCCTTCGGCGATCGACTCGCCCATCTGCGGCATGATGATATCTACACGCGCCACTGCTTCTCCTTCGTTCGCTATTCGCCGGGTCGAGGCTGACTGAGGCGTCTCAACGCAAGAACTGGCAGAGTGACCGCGCCGATCAGCGCTCCAATACCAGCATACACCCACCAATTGCACGCCGGAAGTCCCTCGGGAGGTTTACATCCCTGAGCACTTCCGACGACCTTCGCAACGAATACAGCAATCATTCCACCGCTGAAAAAACCGGCCATCGTGGTGAGACAACCGATCCCAACCTTACTCGGCCGTGGTACTTCGTTCCGCGAGTCCTCCGGCATCAGTACGCCGCAAGCTTGCGCAATGCGAGCACGATGTCCGACGTCTGCGGAAGCACGTAGTCCTCGAGCGGTGGTGAATACGGAAGCGGTACATCGGCGGCGGTGACCCGCAGAATCGGCGCATCGAGCCACTCGAACGCGTGCTCGCTGATGCGCGCGGTTATCTCGCCCGCGACTCCGCCGGTCCTGGTGTCTTCGTGAACTATCAACACCCTGTTCGTCTTCTTCACCGTGGCCGTGATCGCGTCGTCATCCATCGGCAGCAGTGTTCGCAGGTCGATGACTTCAACTGACAACCCGTCTTCTTTCTCGACTTGCTCCGCGGCTTCGAGCGCTTTCCAGACCGTGGATGCGTAGGTGATGATAGACACGTCGCGACCTTCGCGCGCCGTTCGCGCCTTGCCGATGGGAGTGAGATGGTCTCCTGACGGCATCTCTTCCTTGATGCGTCGGTAGAGATACTTGTGCTCGAAGTAGAGAACACAGTCATCGTCACGAATTGCTGATTTGAGCAATCCTTTGGCGTCGCTCGCGGTAGCCGGATAGACGATCTTCAGGCCGGGGGTGTGCAGGAACGCCGCTTCCGGATTCTGCGAGTGAAACGGCCCGCCCCGCACGTAGCCACCGCTCGGCCCTCGTACCACCATTGGACACGGCAGCATCGCGCGGTACCGGGCGGTCGCGACGTAATTGGTAAGCATGTCGTAGCCAGTCGAGATGAAATCGATGAACTGCATCTCGCACACCGGCCGCATCCCCATGTGCGCCGCGCCGGCTGCCGCGCCGATGATCGCGGCCTCGGAGATCGGAGTGTCGATGACGCGCTCTTCACCGTACTTGGCCATCAGGCCTTCGGTGACCTTGAACGCGCCGCCGTAGGCCCCAATGTCTTCGCCAAGGCAGAACACGTTCGGGTCGCGTTCCATCTCTTCGAAAAGGGCTTCGCGAATCGCCTCGAGATAGGTGATCTCAGACATCGTGCGTACCCCAGCTCGCGGGACGCTCGTGGACTTCGACCGCCGATTTGATTCCTTGTCTGAACCATAGCGGAGCAACTGCGGGTGGATCCGCGTACAGGCCGACGAGTGCGTCGGTCGGGTCGGGCATCGGAGACGCTTCTGCCTCGTCCGTTGCCTTGTCGATCTCGCTTTGCACGCGCGCGTCGATCGCGGTGAGCTCAGACTCAGCGAAGCCGTCGCCGGTGAGGTGCTTGATGTAGCGATCGAGCGGATCGTTTTCAGTCGCCCAACGGTCGATCTCTCCCGCCGGCACGTACGACTGATTGTCGTGCTCGGCGTGCCCTTTCCGCCGATAGGTCATCAGCTCGATGAGCGTGACTCCACCACCGGAACGGGCTCGGTCGACGGCGCGCTTCGTCACTTCGTAAGTTGCGATTACATCGTTTCCATCCGCCTGTTCGCCCGCAATCCCGTAGCCAAGCGCCTTGTCGACAAGCTGCTTCGCGGCCGTTTGCTTCCTCAATGGAGTCGAATACGCGTAACCATTGTTCTCGACTATCACTACGAGAGGGCAGCGCTGTACAGCGGCGAAGTTGATTCCTTCGTGGAAGGCGCCCGTCGACGTTGCTCCGTCGCCAACGTATACAAGTCCGACGCGATTCTCCCGCCGCATCTTGAACGACAGGGTCACACCGGCCATCACCGGGACCATGTCGCCAAGATGGGAGATCTGCCCGATGAAGCCGCGCTCGAGATCGCCGTAATGGATGTTGAGCTCTCTGCCGCGGGTTGGCGAATCACCTTTCGCCATGTATTGCTTGATGATCTCGTTTGGCCTGGCGCCCTGAACGAGCATCGAGCCCAGATTCCGGATGAGCGGCGACAGCATGTCGCCCTTCGATCGATCGAGCGCATAGGCGCTACCCACCGCGTCAGCTTCCTGGCCGAGTGACCGAAAGAGTCCGCCGACGACCTTGGTCTGCCGGTAGAGATTGACGAGGCGCTCCTCCAGCGACCGGGTGAGTCGCATGAAGTAATAGAGCTCGAGCTTCTGCTCCCTCGTCAGCGAGGTGCCGACATCCGCGCGAGAGCCATCACCGGTGATGCGCGTTGGCCTCGACGCGGCCGCGCTTGACCGCGCCATCCTAGTACGCCGCTTCGATGCGATGCCGCGGGTCGCCCGCCTTGTGGAGCGCGACGAACAGCTTCTTGGCATTTCGATCCAGCCTGCTCTCGCCGGTCTGGTCGGTCGTCACTTCTACGAAGGTGTAATGCCCGCCTTCCTTGCGTACACTGAGCTGAAGCTTGCCGAGGTCACCCTCGAACATCCGCGATCGTGCGGTGTGCCCAGACCGCTCCATTCCGATCTCGGGAAAGAAATCATCCGCTATTCGCAGTACGTCGATGGGGGTGAGCTGAGTTCTAAAGAAATGACGCATACATGCGGGTCAGGTGCCCGGCTCACTGGCCGGATGCACGGTTTGAATCCAGTCGACGCGTTCGAGCGGCATCGCCGGGTTCTTTTCGCGTCGGAACTGGATTGCCGCGGCCCAGTCACCGGTCGTTGCGAAAAATAATTTGCCGGAGTAAGTGCCGAGCTCCTTCTCCTTTCTGAAGCCGTCGCTGGTATTGGCACGGTCGGCACTCGTTGCGAAAATCCTGCCTTCACCGGTTTCGATCGGCTGCCCTGTCTTCTTGTCCTGCACCACGATTCTGTAGGTGATCGGTTCCAGCGCGCGCGGAGGCCTCGGGTCCATCGTCACCCTGAACGCGTAGCTATCTGACCAGAGCCTGAGGTCCAAGGTCCTCGGGTTCGACCCGCAACTCGGCAGTGCCGTGAGAACAACGAGGCACAGAAGAGCGCGGGCAATTCTCACGCGTAGTACTCCAGCCCAAGGTGGGTGATTTGATCTTCTCCCATCAGGTGACGAAGCGTGTTCTTGAGTTTCGTCTGCTGAATGAAAAGGTCGTGCTCGGGCTGCAGACCCGGCGCGGCCATGGGGCTCTTGTAATAGAAAGAGAGCCATTCCTGGATTCCCTTGAGGCCCGCGCGCTGAGCGAAGTCGGAGAAAAGCGCGAGATCGAGCACGATTGGCGCGGCAAGAATGGAGTCTCTGCAGAGGAAGTTGATCTTGATCTGCATCGGATAGTTCATCCATCCGACAATGTCGATGTTGTCCCAGCCTTCCTTGTTGTCGCCGCGTGGCGGATAGTAGTTGATGCGGACGACGTGCGAGAAATCCTTGTACAGATCGGGGTACAGCTCGGGCTGCAGAATGGTGTGCAGCACGCTCAGCTTTGACTCTTCCTTGGTCTTGAAAGACTGCGGGTCGTCCAGAACTTCGCCGTCGCGATTCCCGAGGATGTTGGTGGAGTACCAGCCAGCCAGTCCGAGCATGCGCGCCTTGAGGCCCGGCGCAACTATGGTCTTCATCCAGGTCTGGCCCGTCTTGAAATCCTTTCCGGAGATGGGAACGCCGCGGTCCTGCGCGAGCTTGAGCAACGCCGGCGTATCCACGCAAAGGTTGGGAGCGCCATTCGCGAACGGAATTCCTTCCATGATCGCCGCATACGCGTAGAGCATCGACGGTGCGATTGCATCGTCGTTTTTCTCCATCGCCTTTTCGAACTGCTCTATCGTCGCGTGTTGCGGTCCGGCCTTGATGTAGATCTCTGTGGACGCGCACCATACGATGACAAGGCGGTCGCACTTGTTCTTGGACTTGAAGTCGCGCATGTCCTGCCGAAGCTGCTCCGCCAGATCCCGCTTGGTCTTGCCCTTCTTGACGTTCGTTCCGTGGATGCGGGTGACATACTTGTTGTCGAATACCGCGGGCATCGGCTTGATTTTCTTGAGGAAGTCCGCGATTGGCTCGATGTCTTTCTCCTCGAGGACGCCGGCTTTCCTGGCTGCGGTCAAGGCGTCATCGGGAATCGGATCCCAGGCTCCGAACACGATGTCATCGAGTCCGGCGAGCGGAACGAATTCCTTGATGAGCGGCGAGCGATTGTCGGTGCGCTTTCCGAGGCGAATTGTCGCCATCTGGGTGAGCGAACCGATCGGCTTCGAGTATCCACGGCGGATGCTCTCGACTCCCGCAATGAAAGTTGTCGCTACCGCACCGAGACCG
>DATAHM010000061.1:0-37402 GCA_036263215.1 Gemmatimonadaceae bacterium | reverse complement strand
GTCATTCTGAATTTGCCGCCCATCGAATCGATAGGTGATTCGCTCGGTGTTGGTGCACCCATAGCTCTTGAGTTGCGCTTCGATCCAATCCACCGCCGCTCGATTTCGTGACGTCCCTTGCCGTCGATCACCAAATCGCTGCAGCCCCCTCAATGTCGCTTTGTATTTCTCGAGATCGAGTCGGCCCACCATCGTGCGAATCGGATCCGGTGCCGTCTGGACAGTTGTCGGCGCGTTCGTGACCTGCGCATTCAGTAAAACCGCGCTAAGAAGAGTGCAGGATGAAGCAAGCAGCGGCAAAACGGGGCGCATGGATCTCGACTCCTAAGTGTTGAAGACAGGTCAGTGCGGGTCGGCAATCATCCCAATTTATTCGCGAGTGCAGTCTCCAGCGCATTCCACGCCAACAGCGCGCACTTCACCCGTGCCGGAAATCTCGCCACGCCCGAAAACGCTCGTAATGAGCCCAGCGTGTCGTCAGCGGCCGCCGTCTGGTCACCGAGGATCAGGTCGCGGAATCGCTTCCTCAGCGCGTCTATCTCCTCAATGCTCTTTCCCTTGACCAGCTGAGTCATCATCGATGCAGACGCCTGGGAAATCGAGCACCCTCTGCCCGAGAATCTCAGCTCACTCACACCGTCGGGCGCGAAGGCAACCTGAAGCGTGATCTCGTCACCGCACAGTGGATTCTTCATCTCGACGCTGGCGTCGGCGTTTTCAAGTGCGCCTTTATTGCGCGGTCGGCGATAGTGATCCAGGATCATTTCCTGGTATAGCGCCGCGATTTCTGCCGACTGGACTGGCCTCTGAGTTCCGGCATTCGCACGAGTGCGATCGTTCACGCTGGAATGCACCCGAATATCTCGCGAGCCTTGTGAATTCCCGCTACCAGCGCGTCGACATCACTTTCGTCGTTGTACACGTAGAAGGATGCGCGCGCGGTAGCCGGCACGTTGAGTCTTCGCATCAGAGGCTGCGCGCAATGGTGACCCGCGCGAATGCAAACCCCTTCACCGTCCAGAATCGTCGCCAGATCGTGCGGATGGACGTCAGCCAGAGTAAAGCTTACCACACCGCTCCGCTCAGTCGGCGGCGGTCCGTAAATCTTGAGCCCTTCGATCTCCTCGAGTCGACGTTGAGTCGCTGCCATCAACGCGCGCTCGTGCGTCCGCACATCGGCCATTCCCAACTTGTCCAGGTATTCGGTAGCTGCGGCAAGCCCGACTGCGTCCGCCGCGTTTGGAGTTCCCGCCTCGAACTTGTGGGGCAAGACGTTCCAGGTCGTCCGCTCGTCTCCCACGAATTCGATCATGTCGCCGCCCGTCTGGTACGGGGGCATTCCCTCCAATATCGCACGGACTCCGATCAATCCGCCTATGCCCATCGGGCCGAGCATTTTATGCCCGCTGAACGCATAGAAATCTACGCCCAGCTCATCGAACGTAACCGGCATGTGCGGCGCGCTCTGCGCCCCGTCGCATACTGTGATCGCGTCGCTCTTCTCGCGAACGATGCGTACGATTTCCGTAACAGGATTGATGGTCCCGAGCGCATTCGACACGTGATTGAACGCAACCACCTTCGTTCTCGAACTAAGCAAGCCCCCCAGACAGTCCAGGTCGATTCGTCCATCCGACGTCAGCTCGCACACTCTGAGCCTCGCACCTTCCTCGATCGCGAGCTGCTGCCACGGGACGAAGTTCGCGTGATGCTCCAGCGCGGTCACCACGATCTCATCACCGGCAGTGACATTCGCTCGACCCCACGCGCTCGCGACGAGGTTGAGCGATTCCGTCGTGCCGCGCGTGAAGATCAGGCTGCCGACATCCCGCACACCCAGGAAGCGGGCGATACTGTGTCGCGCTCGCTCGTAGCAATCAGTCGCCTGCACGGATAACGCATATGCCCCGCGATGCGGGTTTGCGTTGCTTGTCTCGTAAAAGCCGCGCATCGCATCGAGGACTGCACGCGGTTTCTGCGATGTCGCCGCGGAATCCAGGTAGTGGAGTCCGGGATCGCCGGCGAGAAGTGGGAAATCGTCTCTGAGATTCACGTCACGCGCACCGTCGACGGCTCGTATTTGCCGTCGAGTCGCTCGCAGCGGGGGCCCACCAGTACGGCGTCTCCTTCGAGACGCACCTGGAAAACAGGAAGGGGAGCGGTCGCCGGCACCTGCTTCACCTCGCCGGTCCGGCAATCGTATCGCGCGCCATGCCATGCACACTGCAACGTCCCATCGGGCAGGAGATCGCCGAGCGACATCGAGAAATGCTGGTGCGTGCAGATGTCGCTGACGGCGGAGATCTCGTTCTTGTACCGAATCAGGCAAACCGCGTCACCTTCCGATCGCACGCGTTGCAGGATCGCGCCCTCGGCCAACTCTCCAATCGAAGCCACTGCTTCGAACTCACCGCCCATTTGCGACCGCCTAAGTGCTGACGAGACAACAGGATAGGAAGGCAGCTGTTTGCTTGACTATCCCGACAGAATTGCTTTAGATTGAATCTACGAAGGGAAGTATAGAAACGCCAAGGAGTTGCGATGAGCTCGGGAATTGAGGCGCTGGTCAACCGTGAATACGCGTACGGATTCGTCACTCACGTCGAGACGGACACCGTTCCAGCCGGCCTGAATGAGGATATTATCCGGCTCATCTCAGCCAAGAAAAACGAGCCGGCGTTCATGCTCGAGTGGCGGCTGAAGGCGTACCGGCGCTGGCTCACGATGAAAGAGCCGCACTGGGGAAACGTCAAATACCCACCGATCGATTACGACTCTCTCGTCTACTATTCCGCGCCAAAAAGCGTAAAGCCGCTTCAGAGCCTCGACGAAGTCGATCCCGAGCTGCTCCGGACTTATGACAAGCTCGGTATCTCGCTCACCGAGCAGAAGTTTCTCTCAGGCGTCGCAGTCGATGCCATCTTCGACAGCGTCTCCGTCGGCACGACGATGAAGGAAGAGTTGTCGAAGCACGGGATCATCTTCTGCTCGTTCGGTGAAGCGGTACAGAACCACCCTGAGCTCGTCGAGAAATACCTCGGTACCGTCGTCCCGCATAGCGACAATTTCTACGCCGCCCTGAATGCAGCAGTGTTCAGCGACGGTTCGTTCGCCTACGTGCCCAAGGGCGTGAAGTGTCCGATGGAGCTGTCGACGTACTTTCGCATCAACAGCAGAAACACCGGACAGTTCGAGCGCACTTTGATCATTGCCGACGAAGGCGCGTCGGTCAGCTATCTCGAGGGATGTACGGCGCCCAAGCGCGATGAAAACCAGTTGCACGCAGCCGTGGTCGAGCTGATCGCTCTCGACAACGCAACCGTCAAATACTCGACGGTCCAGAACTGGTATTCCGGGGACGCCGAGGGGAAAGGCGGCATCTACAACTTCGTGACCAAGCGGGGCAAAGCGGCCGGAGTGAACTCGAAGATCTCCTGGACCCAGGTTGAAACAGGTTCCGCGATTACCTGGAAGTACCCGAGTGTGATCCTGCAGGGCGATAACTCCGTCGGTGAGTTCTATTCGGTCGCTGTCGTAAATCGAAAGCAGCAAGCCGATACGGGAACGAAGATGATTCACATCGGGAAGAACACGCGGTCCACAATCGTCTCGAAGGGAATTTCCGCCGGAGAGGGGAACAACAGCTACCGCGGCCTGGTTCGCGTGCTGCCGAAGGCGGAAGGCGCGCGCAACTACACCCAGTGCGACTCCATGCTCATCGGCAACAAATGTGGCGCGCATACCTTTCCGTACATCGAGGTGCAAAACAACACCGCGACGCTCGAGCATGAGGCATCCACGTCGAAAATCGGGGAAGACCAGATCTTCTATTGCAAGCAGCGCGGCGTGAGTGCCGAGCACGCGGTGTCGATGATCGTGAGCGGGTTTTGTCGTGAGGTGTTCAAGGAGCTGCCAATGGAATTCGCCGTCGAGGCGCAGCAGCTCCTGGGCATAACACTCGAAGGAAGCGTTGGCTGACCTACTGACGCAAAATGGGCGAACGCAAAGCGGTCGACAAAATCAGCGCTGCCTGGGCCTGGCTCCGCTCCGGACCCAGAACGCCCGGCTATCCATTTACCGCGAACTGGACGCTGTTCAGCCAGGCGGTGTACGCGATTCAAACAACTTTCAATCAATGGTTTCGTGCTAGAAATAAATGATCTGCATGCCAGCATTGGCGAACGGGAAATTCTTCGCGGTATCAGCCTTCGGGTGAACGCCGGAGAAATCCACGCCGTGATGGGCCCGAACGGATCCGGCAAATCCACGCTTGCCCAGGTGCTGGCCGGAAATCCCACGTATGAAGTCACTGGCGGGACCGTCCGATACGAGGGGCAGGATTTGCTCGAGATGGATCCCGAAGTGCGCGCGCAGAACGGAATTTTTCTGGCGTTTCAGTACCCGGTAGAGATCCCTGGCGTTTCGAACGCGTATTTCCTGCGCTCTGCCTACAATGAGATCAGGAAGGCAAACGGCATGGAGGAAGTCGATCCACTCGAGTTTCTCGACCTCGTCGAGGAAAAACTAAAGCTCGTGGACATGGATCAGGCGATGCTTTCGCGCTCAGTGAACCAGGGATTCTCGGGAGGCGAGAAGAAGAGAAACGAAATCCTGCAGATGGCGGTTCTTGCCCCTCGCCTGGCAATTCTCGATGAGACGGATTCGGGACTCGACATCGATGCGCTTCGTATTGTGGCGGAGGGTGTGAACAAGCTTCGCTCTCCCGAAAACGCGACCATTGTCGTCACCCACTACCAGCGACTGCTCAACTACATCGTGCCCGATTACGTGCACGTCCTGGCGGGCGGCCGTATTGTGAAGTCCGGCGGAAAGGAACTCGCCCTCGAGCTCGAAGAGAAAGGTTACGACTGGATCCAGAATCCACGCGCCACCTCCGAGGCGGCCACAGCCTCGGCAGGCCGGTGAGCGACGTCGCGATGAAGAAGAACAGTCGCGAGGCTACCCTTACCAGGGGTGGCTCGCCGAAAGGGTCCTCGTCGCAGGTGGAAAATCGTCCGGGCGCCATACCAGACCTGGATCCGAAAGCGGCTTATCGAGTGAGCTTCGATCGGCAGCCAGCGGGGCCGGAGTGGTTGAGCGCGTTACGCAAGCAAGGTATCGAGCGATTCGAGTCGCTCGGATTTCCGACGACGAAAAACGAGGACTGGCATTTTACCAGCGTTGCTCCGATCGCCGAACAGACATTCCAGCCCGCGATGGTGAGCTCGCGAGACGTCACATCGGAAGGGAGCACCGCCGGCATGGTGGCTCGCGCCGATCTCGACCGCTTCAACTTCGGTCAGCCGGAGTGGCACACCTTCGTCTTCGTCAACGGGGAATTTTCCGAGGACTTGTCGTCGTACGCGGGGCTTGGAAAAAACGTTCGAGTAACGTCTCTCGCGGCGGCGATTCGCACCGGTACCGGACGCCCCGAACGTCATCTCGGCAAGATTGCCGCATATGAAGGTCACGCTTTCACGGCGCTCAACACCGCTTTTATCAGAGACGGCGCGTTCATCGAGCTGCAGGCAAACGCCGTCGTTGACCAGCCGATCCATCTGGTATTCATCTCCGAGGGCGCGGGCCACGCCGTCGCGCATCCCCGAAACCTGATCGTTGCTGCGCCGAACTCACGTGCCTCGGTAATCGAGAGCTATGTATCCGTGCGCGACAGCTGCTACTTCACGAACGCGGTCACGGAGATTTCCCTCGGCGAAGGCGCTCACCTCGATCACTACAAGCTTCAGCGCGAGAGCGAGAAATCCTTTCACGTCGGAACCGTCCAGGTTCGGCAGGCGCGCGATAGCCAGCTGCACTCGTTTTCGCTTGCCGTCGGCGGCATCCTGGCACGAACGAACATCTACACCTCGCTCGACGGCCCCGGCGCCACGTGCACGCTCAACGGTCTCTATCTCGCTGACGGCACGCAACACATCGACAATCAGACGAGCATTGAGCACATCGCGCCGAACTGCCCGAGCCACGAGGTTTACAAGGGCGTGCTCGACGGACGCTCGCACGGAGTGTTTAACGGGAAAGTCTACGTGCACCCCGAGGCGCAGAAAACGGACGGGAAGCAGAGCAACAACAACTTGCTGTTATCGCCGAACGCTCGGGTCGACACAAAGCCACAACTAGAGATCTTTGCGGATGATGTGAAGTGCACCCATGGAGCCACTGTCGGACGACTCGACGAGATCGCGATGTTCTATCTGAACAGCCGCGGCATCGGCCCCGAGCTGGCGCGGATCCTACTCACTTATGCGTTCGCGGCCGACGTACTGGAGATGATCGAGCTCGAGCCCCTCAAGAAAGGGCTCGAGGAGATGGTGCTTTCCCGCTTCGCCGCTTCGTAATCTCGGCGTCTGGTAACTGGCGCTTCGACTCGCAACTCTAACACTGAAGCGCGCAGCGCTCAGCTTCTTAGCTGGAGCTCGTAGCGTTCATCCTGGCGCTCTCGAGGCTGCTCCAGGCAAGAACCTGCAACGAAAGACTACGTGCTGCGGGTTCGTGCTGCCGGTAGCCGGGTTGCGTGTCTCTGCGCAGGGGGAGAGGCTTGAACGCCTTCCATAGTGCGTCCTTCAATATTGAGGCATAGAGGAAAGCTCCTGAACGCCTAAGGAATAGCTACGAGCTCCAGCTTACCAGCTGAGGGCTGCCTGCTTCAGTATTAGAGTTGCGAGTCGAAGCGCCGCAGTCCCGACGCCGAAGCGCTACCGACCGAGCAAGTACAGAATCACGAAGATCACCATGACAGCCATGACGATGACGTTCGTCGGCACCCGTCGTGGTGAGTCTGGATCGAGATCACCCGCGAGGATCGGATGTTTGATGGTGTTTCGGCGCGTATTGATGTCTTTTTCGCGTTTGCTGGCAGTTACTGGCTCAATGACCGCGACGCCCAACGGGAGTCGTTTGGTCGTGAACGTGAGAATCGCAGAGCCAACTTCGACCTTGTCGCCTTCCGAAAGCGATCGTGGCTCCGTCAGCGTTGTCCCGTTCACGCTGGTAGGATTCACCCCGCACGGGTGCAGCACAAACTTCCCGTCCTCTGACCGGAGCTCAGCGTGGTTGCGTGATACCGCGGGCTCGCGAATCAGAATATGGCTCGCCGCGTCCCGGCCAATCGTCAGAAGAGAATTCCTGACCGGGTAGGCCCGTCGCTCGAACTCGTATATGAGGTGGGCGCTGTCGTCGCCCGGGGCTTGTAAAGCCATGAAAGCCATTCGGATCTCCTGTTTCTTAGACGAGCGAAGGCTTTGGCAGGCTACATTAAGTCGGTCTTTACGGGGGGCTCGAAGCTGGCGCCCTGACGGCGTATTATATCGCCAACCTTTACTTCAAATCCCCGGAGGGGGCATGGCGACAAAACTCGAGAAAACCCTGAAGCGCGAGATCGACATCGACGGCAAGGCGTACATGGTGGCGATTTCTCCCGAAGGCGTCAAAGTCACGCAAAAGGGCTTTCGGAGAGGACCAGAGCTCACCTGGCGTTCGATCATCAGCGGCGAAGCCGAGATGAGCCAGCAGCTCAAATCGTCGGTCGAGGAGTCGAGCGGAGAATAGCTGCAGCCGCGGCTATGGGTTGGTCTGGATGTTCGGGTTGCTTTGAACGTCCGAAAGGTGCTCCTGTATGATCACCCACTTCCCGTTTCGCTTCTGGAACACCGCCGTCCATGCGCCGCCGATGACGTGGTTCATCCCCATCGGCGTCAGGTGAGGTACTCGATAGGTGCTCGTCATGACCGCGGCGTCAGGGGCGAGCACGTCGACCATCATCGATGTCCACTCCCAGCGCGGCTGCTTCATGTTTTGGCCTACGTAGGTCCAAAACGCCTGAATCGCTTCCTGAAGCTGCGCGCGAGTCGTGGTAACGACACCGCCGCTGGCGGAGATCACACGACCTTGTGTCGGGTATAAGCTCATAAGGCGAGCGACAACGTCCGGTTTAGACAGGTCATATGCGGCCACTACGAGGTGCTTGAGACTGTCGGCTATCGCAGTCTTTTCACCGGCTGACATATCGGCCGCGGTTCGGGGCGCGCAGGCGAACGCGAGGGTGATGCCGAAGGCGACGATTCCCAGATTTCGTCTGGCCCGCGATAGAAGCCTTCCTTCATCACTGGAGGAGCGCGTCATTTGCCGATCCGCCTCGAAGCTCTCATGACGGTAGTATACGCGTCCTCGCGGCGTCCCGAAGGCTCTTGCACGGCCCTCTAGCCGATTAGTTGGCAGTCTCAGATCAGAGACAACGCCTGTCCATCGCCGTGGACATCGGGGCCTCGAACGGCCTATTAAGCTCCCTTTGGAGGGGTTAATGGGCGGCGTGGCCGTTGCCTCTATAGATGCCGCAGGCGCGAATCATTTGTACTCCGCCAGTGTAAGTCGTTCGTACAGTAGCCATTTCCCGTCAGCGGGAAGGAGTTTTTATGCGCAAGAGTTCTCTGTTGCTTGCCGGAGTAGGTGCCGTGCTTCTCGTCGCCTGCAATAGCGACAAGAAAGTGGCGATCAACGACGATCTGAAGAACGATCTGGCCCTGGCCTCTTCGGACGACGGGATCACGCTCGCCAATGCCTCCCCAAACTCTGGCCAGCAGGTGATCTCCGCGATCGAGCGCACGACACCTCCGGCGCGTCAATCCGCGCCCTCAACCCGCGTCAGGAAGCACAAACCCGCTCCGAAATCGCCTCCGCACGTCGTGAAGACGCAGGCACCGGCAACGGTTGCGCAGACTGAAGAGCAGTCTGTTTCGCCCGAGCCTGTCGCGAACGATCCAACACCAGTCTCGCCTCGGCCCCAACCAGTCGCGGTATCCTATCCGAGCGGCCCGTCGTCAGGTGGAGACAACGGTAGCGTGAGCCGCGGCTCGAGCGCGGGCGCTGTGATCGGGACGATTCTGGGTGCCGTAATTCGCGGCGGAATCGTCATCGGTGATGGCGACGCTTGCGATCCGCGCACTGATGGTCGCGGACCCATGCAGCCGAATCACCGCTACCCAGTGGGCACCCGCTTCCCTGTTGGTACGGGAAGGGTCGGGACCGCACCTCCGAGAATGCCGACGCGCTACTAGCAACGGGCGGGGATGCGGTCCGTATGGGCCGCATCCCTTTTCTTGCTTCGAGACTAACACATGACGACAAATACCTTCACCCGGATCGTTACTCCGAGCCTCCTGGCTCTTACGCTCGCACTCGGCGCTTGCAAACAAGGCGATAAGCCCGAGGATGCGCTTGCTCAAGATGCGCTTGCTCAAGACACCTCGCTCGCGCACGACCTCAGTCTCGCGAACGCCGACACCATGGCCCAGCCGCAGCTCAAGGACGTGCCTGCGGTAACAGCTCCGGTCAGCGCGCCGTCGCGGGCCGCGACCAGGGTTGTCGAGAGAACCCCGACGACCACAAAGAACCCGCGCCGGGTGGCGACTACTACTCGCACCGTTCCGGAGCCAGTTGAGAAAAAGCCCGTCGTGACCGAGAACGGAAACACTGTAACCGAAGGATCGACTGCCGGCGCTACGCGTGCCTTCGGTACGATCGCCAGCGGCTCCGAGATCTCGCTCTATTCCGGGCAGCGCGTCTGCACGAACACCTACGCCGTTGGCGACAAGTTCACGGCGAGCGTCGCTCAGTCTGTCGAAGGCTCCAATGGTGTCTCGATTCCCGCGGGCGCAACTGCTGTGATCGAGCTTACCTCTCTCAAGCGCAGCGAAAACGCCAATGACAACATCGCAATGGAGTTTGTCGTCCGCTCGATCACGTTTAACGGAACCACATACCCGGTGAACGCCGCTGTCACCGAGGCGCAGGTTGACAAGGTGCGCAATGGTGACGCCAGCAACGACGCGAAGAAGGTCGCGACAGGTGCAGTCATCGGCGCAATCGCCGGCCAGATCTTCGGGCACAAAACCAAATCAACCGTAATTGGCGCTGCCACTGGTGCCGCCGCTGGCGCGGTCGTCGCAGGCGCGACGGGCAAATACGACGGCTGTGTGCCAAGCGGCGGAAGGATTTCTCTCAAGCTTACTCAGCCGATTACGGTGCAGCAGTCAGTCTGACGGCAGTCTATTTATAAAAAGGCGCGCTCATCGAGCGCGCCTTTTTTTATTGGTCGAAGATCCCGCAGCGAGTCAGTCCACGTAATTCTTGGCGACGCGCTGTCCGAAATAAATGCCAACCCCGGTGCCTACCATGCTGAGCATGAACGCCGTGGTAAATCCGAATTTCTCGCCGAGCGCCCAGCCCGCGTAGCTACCTACGGTGGCGCCGATAAAGGAGAAGAGCTTTCCCATATCTAGAAGACGAGCCTCCCCGACTATGGGTACCTGCGCCGCACACCGGGGTCGGGTACCCTGCTAAAGCGTAGTGCCGGCACATGTTTCGGCTGGCGGAACGGTTAGTTAGCTTCACCATAGACAGGGGTGCCGCCCGTAGTTCCCGCAGCAGGTTCAGGCGGGACGTGTGGCTGAGAAAGTCCCTCAGAACCTGATCCGGTTAATACCGGCGTAGGGAGTCGAACAAATGGCAACGCAGATGCAGTACGCGCGTCGCGGCGAGATCACCGACGCGATGCGCTTCGTGGCAGAGCGCGAAGAGCTTTCCCCCGAGGTGGTTCGCGACGAGATCGCGATTGGACGCCTCATCATCCCAGCAAATATCCACCACCTTGCCGGTGCGCTGGAGCCGATGGCAATCGGCAAAGTCGCACGCGTAAAGATCAACGCGAACATCGGCAACTCACAGGTTTCGTCCGACGTCAACGGCGAGATCGAGAAGCTCCAGATCGCTGTCAAATACGGCGCCGACACGGTGATGGATCTGTCGACCGGTGGCAACATTGACGGAATTCGCCGTGCGATCATCGGCGCATCGACGGTTCCAATCGGAACAGTTCCCATCTATCAAGCCGTGCAGGGTGGACCAGACGGCAAGTGGGATAAACAGCTCGAGGAGCTTACCGCCAACGATTTGCTCGATATGATCGAGCACCAGGCGAAGCAGGGCGTTGACTACATGACGCTCCACGCCGGGATCCTAATCGAGCACCTCCCGCTCGTTCACGGGCGCATCACCGGGATCGTCAGCCGCGGCGGATCGCTTCACGCCGTTTGGATGATGGCGCACCGGAAGCAAAATCCGCTCTACGAGCATTACGACGAGGTCCTCGAGATCCTCCGGCAATACGATGTCACCATCTCGCTCGGCGATAGCCTGCGACCAGGCTGCATAGCCGACGCGAGCGATCGCGCGCAATTCGCCGAGCTCGATACACTCGGCGAGCTTACGCGCAGGGCGTGGCAACGCGATGTGCAAGTGATGGTCGAAGGTCCGGGACACATTCCGATGGACCAGATCGAGATGAACGTCCGCCGCATGAAAGAGGTTTGCAACGACGCACCGTTCTATACTCTTGGACCGCTCGTCACGGACATCTCTCCGGGCTATGACCACATATCGAGCGCGATTGGCGCTGCAATGATCGGCTGGTTTGGGTCAGACATGCTGTGCTACGTGACGCCGAAAGAACACCTCGGCCTGCCGAACGCCGAAGATGTTCGCCAGGGTGTCATCGCCTACAAGATCGCCGCGCATTCAGCGGACGTCGCCCGCGGCCGCAAAGGTGCGCGCGATCGTGACGATGCGTTATCACGTGCACGCTACAACTTCGACTGGAAGGAGCAGTTCCGACTGAGCCTCGATCCCGAGCGTGCGCAGGAATACCACGACGAAACTCTGCCCGCCGAGTACTTCAAGAGCGCTGAATTCTGCGGGATGTGCGGGCCCAAGTTCTGTTCGATGCACCATTCCAGAACCATCGAGGAAGGAATTGCCAAAATGGCCGAGGAGCTCGCGGCAAAGGAAATCAGCGCGCCTCCAGAGCGCGCGCAGCTGGCGGGTCTTGCGTCGAGTTAGCACGGGCGCTCTCCTCGCCGTCGCGGGTTGCGTGAATTTTCACGCGCCGAGTGACGCGACGACGCGGCGACTGCCACCGGTCGTGGTATCCAGGCCGGGAGTCGATTTGCCCACTCCCCGCGACAGGGTGCCGCTGGCTCCTTCGGACTCAGCGTACTTTCGCGCGCATCCGCTCATGGTTCCGGTAGAGGGCGTCGAGCCCTCAGCGCTCACGGACACTTTTCACGAGGCGCGGAGCGGAGGGCGCATTCACATGGCGACCGATATCATGGCAATGCGCGGCACTCCAGTACTTGCTGCTGCGGCCGGACGCATCGTCAAACTCGCAACGGGTGGGGCCGGAGGAATCACGATCTACGTTGCGGATGCAAGCGGCCGGTACTTCGAGTATTACGCGCACCTCATGGGTTACGCGCCCAATGTCAAGGAGGGAATGGCGGTTCAGGAAGGCGATGTCCTTGGATTCGTCGGTACGACCGGGAACGCCTCGCCGGATGCTCCGCACCTCCATTTCCAGGTCATGCGTGCAGACGCGAACTACTGGAACGGTACTCCTCTCGATGTGCGTGGCTTTATGGTGAAACCGGGACGGATTAGAAATTGAAAGGCAAGGAGCGAGCGGAACTCCGCGGCGAAGCACACCACTTGAGTCCGACTGTACACGTCGGACAACAAGGTCTCACTCCCTCGGTAGTGAGCGCCCTCGACGATGCATTGAGAACGCGCGAGCTCGTCAAGGTAAAGCTGGGTAACAAGGACGACGTGAAGCCGAAGGACGTAGCGAATTCTCTGGCACTCGCGACGAATTCAGCGGTGGTGCAAGTGATCGGAAGGACGGCGACATTATTTCGTGAGAATCCTGAAATCGAAAAAAAACGCGGGGATCTTCCGCCGTGGCGGAAGTAGCTCGAAGCATACAGAGGAGCCAATCTCATGGGCGCGGCGGCAATAGCAGCGGTTTTGCGGCGGAAAGAACAAGAGGTCGTGGACGACTTCCGAGCAGCGGGCGCCATTTCGCCGGCAACGGCACGACCATACGACGCGCTCGGGCTCGGCGACTCACTTGCGATCAAACGCCTTCAGAATCGCGCGGTGATCCGGGAAGCTTCTCCGGGACGCTGGTATCTGGACGAAGAAGTGTGGAACGCTGTGCGACGGATGCGACGTCGCTTCGCTATGGTTCTGCTTTCGATAGTCGCCCTTCTTGGTATCGGCGTTGCTCTAGGACTTGTCCAGCGATGACCGTTCCTGTTGATATTCATTCTCGCGAGCCTATTTTTCGCAGAGAATTCGATCCCGTCCGAGCCACAACAAGGCTTGCCGGCGAACCATCGGGAAAGACATGCCCTACGTCATAACTGAAGCGTGTAAGGACACGAAGGACCGCGCGTGCGTAGACGTGTGTCCTGTGGATTGCATCTACGAGGGAGCGGAGCAGCTCTACATTCACCCCGACGAGTGCATCGACTGTGGGGCGTGCGAGCCCGAGTGTCCGGTGACGGCAATCTTTCCGGAAGAAGACGTACCCGCGAATCTCAAGCAATACGTGCAGATCAATCGCGAAGTATTCAAGAACGAGCCGCCTCCTGGCCGACCGAATCGGTAGCCTTGCCGGCGCGAGGAACTGGCGAAATCCCGCGCTCGTGCATCAATATCTGATCCCATGACGCCCCCTATCGTTCCCGGCAAGAACGGCATGTCGACAGTCCTGCTGTCCCACCCGTCAGGCAGTTCCGCCGACATCTATTTGAATGGTGCGCATGTGACCTCGTGGATTCCGGCCAGTGGCAGCGAGGTCTTGTTCATGGGTAAGACTGCTACGTTTGCTCCGGGAGACCCCATTCGCGGCGGGATTCCAGTGGTGTTTCCCCAATTCGGAAATACCGGCCCTCTGCCGCAACACGGGTTCGCCAGAAAATCAGAGTGGCGCCTCGCGGAGAACGCGGACGCGTCGGACGACCCGTCGTCCGTCAAGCTGGTGTTGACCGACGACCACCGAACTCGCGAGCTGTGGCCGTATCATTTTCGGGCCGAGCTCACCGCGGCAATCGACGACAAGTCACTGCGAGTGCAGCTGGCTGTTACGAACATCGGTGACGAGCTGTTTGCGTTCACCGCAGCGCTGCACACCTACATCGGCGTTGCTGACATCCGCGAGACTGCAATCCGCGGATTCACAGGCAAATGGTACCTGGACAAGACGCAGGGCGGAAACGAGACGAAAGACGAAGCGAAGAAGCTCGTGATCTCCGACGAAACCGACCGTGTTTACCTCAAGGCTCCAAAGAAAGTGGAGGTCGAGGATCGTGGCAACGATCGTCGCATCGAAGTGCGCGCCGAAGGCTTCAAGGATGCGGTCGTCTGGAATCCGTGGGCCGAGAAGGTGACGGGATTCATTGGACTCGACACGGAAGATTATCTGAGGATGATTTGTATCGAGGCCGCGCAGGTCGGCTCTCCGGTAGAACTGAAACCGGGCGGATCGTGGAGTGGCTCACAGACCCTTGCGATCGTGTAAGTGCCGATCTTCCGCCCGTCAGCGTTCAAGTGGCAGTGCGACAAATGCGGAGTGTTCTTCGGAGCGGGGAAAGGTGGAGTGTGCGATTCGTGCAAGCGGGCGCTGTGCGACTTCCATCTATACGGGTCGTTCCTTGATAAACTGAGGAGCAGGTTCTCGAGTGAGAGGCCGCGGTGCGTCGAGTGTAGAACGCGGGGGGCGTAGGTGGCTCGCTGCGATTGCGCTGTAGCGGAAGCTGAAAACTGTAACGGAACGGGCGAGAGCTCCAAGTCAGTTAGGTGTTAGTTAGTCAGGTCACGACGTCGGGACTCTACTCGTGGCATTCGTAGCACAGGCGTTGTCCTGAAGTCACTGAGGTAAGTCTGGGCGTCGTGAACTGACGACTGTAGACTAACTGACTTGGAGCTCTCGCCCGTTCAGTTGTAGTTGAAACCGAAAGTGCGATACGCGTCCTTCAGCTAGAACCGCTTAACGAACCCTCCCGCCCAGAACGTCGTCCCGCCCCCCATTACCTGGCTCTTGATCCAGAACGCCAGCAAAAGCACCGCGTACTGAAGGAACGTGCTGATCTCGCTCTTGAACGCTTCGCCCCAATGGTATTCGCCGGCTGCCTGTTCGCCTTTCGGGATGCGAGGAATCCAGCGCGGCGTACAGTTCTTGTACTCGAGGTAGTCTCTGCCGAAAATCGATTCGAGCACGGCTTCCTCATAGCGAACGATCAGCTCGTACTCCAAAGCGAACAAGAGCACGGCGATGGGAAGAAACCAGAGCACGCCCGAGATAGTTACGAATCCCATCCAGATGAGGAAGTTGCCGTTGTAGAGGGGATTCCGGCTCCACGCGAAAATTCCGTAGGTCACGAGTCTTTGCACGTTTCGCGACCGGCGGCGAGTGACAGTTCCCGCAGCGGCGACCCCGGCCAGCCGGATAGCTTCCCCGATCACGATAAGCGCGAGCCCAACCTCCCATCGAAACGGTGACGTGGAACCCGGCATTACCAGCGGGATGCCGAGAAAGAGGAGGGGTAGCCAACCACGGTGACGGAAGAGCACGCCACCGATCTGCGCCGTTATCGACTGCTCCGCGGCGCTCACTCTCGACGGATTAGGCGTGGGCGCCGTCATTGGTAGGATGGCGTCGATGGAAGGGTGATCATTCGCTCAGCGCTTGCCAGCGGTTAATCCTGCCACGGCGAAAATAGCGTGCGCCACTGGTCTGGGACCGGAATCGGCTTTCCGTCGGGTGACACAGTCACGTACACGATCGAAGCATCGCAGACGACGGTGCCGCGCTGATTCGTCACCACCTGACGCACTATGAAGCTCGTATTTCCCACGGAGAGCAGTCCAGTCTTGATCGAGAGGTCGTCGCCCGGAAAGGTCTGCGCCTGATACGACGCCTCCACTTTGCGCACCACTGCCCAGAGACTCGTCCGCATGTATTCATCGTACGACATGTGTCGCTCGAGCGCCGACCATCTCGCGCGCTCGAGCAGAACGAGCATGTGCGCGTGGTTCACGTGACCGACCGAGTCGCAGTCGCTCGGATAGATGTGTACCTTGAGTTCTTCCGTCATTGGCCGAGGAAAGAGTGGAACCGCGCTCGGAAAGTTAATGCCGCCGGGGTCCGGCACAGCAAGGCGCTAGATTTCCGGCAATGCCTTCAGGCTCCCCAGACGCAGCGCTCTACCTCGACACAGTTCAACAGGTAGACCAATTCCTCAGCGAGATTGCACACGTCAAAGAGCTCGCACTCGACACGGAAGGTGCGAGCTTTCATCGCTTCCTCGATCGCATCTATCTTCTTCAGCTTTCGACGCCGGAGCGGAGCGCGATCATCGATCCTCTTCCGATCGGCGCCCCCAAAAAACTCGGTGATCTGCTGCAGGACAATTCCGTCGAAGTGGTTTTTCACGACGCGGATTACGACCTCCGACTGCTGCACCAGGATTACGGCTGGCACGTCACCAACATCTTCGACACGCGAATCGCCGCACAGCTTCTCGGCATCAAATCGTTCGGGCTAGCTGCGCTCCTCGAACAGTTCTTCGATGTGAAGCTGGATAAAAAGCATCAGCGCGCCGATTGGTCGATGCGTCCGCTCACGCCAGACATGCTCGACTACGCCGCCCAGGACACACGTTACCTGCTGCAGTTGCGCGATCACATGAAGTCGGAGCTGGAGCGCCGCGGCAGATGGCATTGGGCTAAAGAGGAATTTGCCAGACTCGAGGGTACGCGCTGGGAAGCGGAGCAGAGCATTGAGGGATTCATGCGCCTCAAGGGCGCGCGCGACCTTTCTCGGCGCGAGTTGGCCGTGCTTCGCGAGGTTGCCAACTGGCGAGACACCGTGGCGGCACAACTCGACCGTGCAACGTTCCGGGTGATGGGCAACGAAGTACTCTTCGAGCTCGCACGTCGCGTCCCACGAAATGTCACCGAGCTGGCCGCCATCAAGGGCGTGCCGAAAGGGATGCTCGAACGAGCCGGCCAGGACATTGTCGCTGCGGTGATTCGCGGGATGGAAGTGCCGGAGGCCGAGCTCCCCAAATTCCCCCGCGGTCAGCGCTGGAACAAGGATCGTGATTTTGATGCTCGGGTCGCGCGCCTCAAGGCTGTTCGGGACGCCGCCGCTACAAGGCTGGAGCTTGATCCCGGTGTGTTGTGCTCGCGCGAAAGACTCGAGAATGTCGCGCGCAGTGGGGCGTCAGCGGTTGAAGATCTAGCGGCTGTACAGGATCTACGCCGCTGGCAAATCGAGGAAATGGGCGAAGGATTTGTTCGTGCGCTGGCGAATTCTGCCTAGGGATCGAAATAGAAGTACCCGGCCTAGAAGCCGAGATAGGCTCTGACCCGCGGCTCCATCTTTTCCGGAGTCCAGAATGGCATCCAGACTAGATTCACTTCGACTTTTTCGACGCCCGGCAGCTCTTTGATTTCGCGCTCGGCGTTGGTCATCAGCTCCGGCCCCGACGGACACGCAGGCGAAGTGAGGGTCATGTCGACTCTGACGGTTGTTCCGTCCACTGCAATACCGTAGACCAGTCCCAAATCCACGATGTTGAGCTGCAGATCGGGATCCTTTACTCGCCGGAGGGCGAGCTTCACCTGATCCTCGCTGACGACCCCACTGGTCGGAGCAGTCTCAGTAACGCTGGCGGCGGAGGAGGCCGGAGCGCTCGGGCTCGAATCTTTTTCGGATGCGTCACCAGGCATGACTGAATAATACCTGGTTACCGCTTTTTGGAGCTGCTCTTTTTCTTGGTGCTGGTCGTTTTCTTCTTCGAGCTGGCGCGGCTCTTGGAAGTCGCGCTGGCGATGGAGTGGTGTCTCGAGGAAGTGTGACGGCGCTTCGCGGCACGCGGCGGCGGCGGGTTCCAGCCCACCTCGCGGTCAGCACGGAACTTCCCAGTGCGTGATGCCACTGTGGGTCCGTCGACAATCGAAAGAACTGCGGCGTCCGACAGGTCGGCACGCACATCGGAGATGACCTTGGCAGGGCGAAGCGCGCGGGCGGCGTGAACGCGATTTGTAAGCAGAATCACGAACATCTGCCGCTCGGGATCGATCCACATGGATGTACCGGTGAAGCCAGTGTGGCCATACGCGGTGGGTCCGAGGTAGCGGCCAGAGCCGTAGTCGCCGTCAGCCGTATCCCAGCCCAGAGCACGGTGACCAAATGCCCTCGACACGAACAGGTCCACGGTTTCCTTGCTGACTATCTGCACGCCGTTGTACTCCCCGCCGTTGAGCATCATCTGCGCGAATACCGACAGGTCTGCCGCGGTGCTGAAGAGGCCGGCGTGACCGGCGACGCCGCCCAGAGCATAGGCGTTTTCGTCGTGAACCTCACCCTGCAGCGGATAGCCGCGCGGCGGAGTCACCTCCGTTGGAGCGATCCGGTAGCGAAGCGAATCGGCTGGACGAAACATCGTTTCGTTCATGCCGAGCGGCTCGAACACACGGCGGGCCAGGAATTTGTCCAACGGCTCGCCTGCAACTACTTCGACCAGTAGGCCAAGGATATCCGCGCCGATGTCCGAATAGATGTATTGAGCACCTGGGCGACCCTCGAGCGGAGTGCTCAGAACCAACGCTCTCGCTTCCAGCGGAGTCTGCGCTATTCGCCAGATATCGCGCCCGGCCGGCAGCCCCGAGGTGTGGGTCAGAAGCATCCGGATGGTGACTTTGTCCTTGTCGCCCCCGCCGAAAGTCGGGATGTAGTTCACGACCGGATCGTCGAGGTCGATCTTCTTCTCGTCGTACAGAATCATGATCGCCGTCGTCGTGCCCACGACTTTCGTCAGCGATGCTATGTCGTAGATTGTGCGCTCGGCGTCGACTGGCGCGCTGTTGCTGCTCCAGGAAAGCTTTCCGAATCCTCTCTCGTAGACGGCCGCGCCCTTTCTACCCACCACGACCGTCGCACCGGGATATCCTCCAGCCTTGATGCCCCGTTCGATCACCCGCTCGATGGCGCCGAGGCGGTTGCTGGACATGCCGACATCTGCCGGAGACTTAACCGGCAGGCCATCTCCAGCCCGGGTCACCGTCAATGCGGTGAGTATGACTCTGAGCAACTCTAACTCCTTGGACTGCCTGAATTTATACTGTGCGGCTCAAGCGGAAGTTCCTCCCCGGTCTGGACTAAACTGCGCCTGGCGCTCGGGTGAGGTATACGTTTGCAAACGATTCCACAGTATGAAAGTCACCGTATTCCGCAAGGAAACTTTTAGCCAGCTCATGGTGACTAAGTAATTGTCCGTGATGCCATTCGATCAGCTCGACCTCAAGCGCGCGATAGCCGGCGATGAGAGGGCGATGCAGCGACTGTGGTCGCAGCATGCGCCACACATCGACGCGGTGGTACGCAGGCTTTGTGGTGATCCCGAGCTTGCCGCGGATGTTTCGCAGGAGGTCTGGATGCAGATCTTCAGGGCGCTTCCAAGCTACCGGGGCGATTCTCAGTTCGGAACCTGGGCGCATCGAATTGCGGTCAATCGAACTCTGAACGCGCTGCGGAAGATCAGGCGTCTCGCGAAGCTCGAGGTCGACATCGAAGACGACTCTGCGGTGACCGAAAATGAGAGCGAACGCACCTTTGTGGCCGAATCGATCGAACAGGCCATGGCAAAGCTTTCACCAGGGGCGAGAGCGGTCTTCGTGCTTCACGATGTGGAAGGATACACGCACGGCGAGATTGGTGAGGAGCTCGGAATTACGCCGGGCGGATCCAAATCTCAGCTATTTAAGGCGCGGGCGAAGCTGAAGAAGCTGCTCGCGCATCTAGTGGATGACTCAATACCAGTTGCAGGGAAGGGGAAGGAACATGTCGCACCTGTCTGAAGAACAGCTCGACCATCTCATCGACCAGGAGCGGACGCGAGTACAAGCGCCGCTCAACGAATGGCGAACGATTGCGGCGAGGGCGCGCGAGGAAGGTCTGATTCGCGGGTCTGCCGAGGGAAGCTCATGGCGAGGCACCCGCCCGTGGATGCAGGCTGCAGCGGCCATAGTTCTTCTCGCCGGAGGGATTGCAATAGGCCGCACGACTGCTGCGATTCCCGGATCCAGTACGGACCAGGCCGAGCAGCCCGCTATGGCGACGGCCGCACCTGTGTCGAACTCAGGTCCAATCACGCAGGTTGGCGGGACGACGTTTGCCTCGGTCGATGAAGCTTCGGCAACGCTTGAACGCGCGCTCAGCGATTATCAGCGGGCCTCGGCGTTCATTGCGGCAAATGTGTCGGGTCCAACGACAATCGACAGCTCTCGCATCTATTCAGCACGACTCGCGGCGCTGGACCAGGTGGGGAATGCGATGGAAGGAGCGTTGAGAACCGCACCGCACGACCCGGTGATCAACCAGTACTATCTCGCAACAATGGGTGCACGAGTAGCGACGCAACAGCTCGCCGCCCGGCCGGTTGGGCTACGCCTGAAAGGTTTCTAGGCTGATGATGGAAGCGCGAATAGCTATGGATATCAGAAAAAATTGTGCAGCTGCCTTGATCGGTGCGCTGTTCGTTGTTCCTGCGTTCCTCGGCGCCCAGTCCTCCGCGCCGGAGCCGCCGTCTTCGCTGCCGATCGAGCCGCCCACTGGCTGGTTTGGCGTGCGGATATCCGACCAGGCTCTTCTCAACGAGAGCGGCGACGCGTTTTTCGATAAATACCCCGTCGTTAGCAGCGTCGAGCCGGGCTCGCCCGCCGCGAAAGCGGGTGTTCAGCCAGGCGATGTCTTGTTGACTTTCAACTCACACGATATGCGCGGTGGTTCGCTGCAGCTTAGCAACTGGCTCAAGGCAGGCGCGCCGTTCGAGCTCAGATTGCGCCGCAATAGCGGAGTCCGTGTCGTTCGTGGCGTGCTCCAGCCGAGGCCCGCGGGTTGGGAACAACGCATGATCGTCGAAGTCTCCCCGACAGAGGAAATGTTGATGCGAGGGGGAGGAGATGGTCAGGACGGCCCTGGAATGATTCAGCAAGCTGGAACATTGCGCGCCCGCAGTCCGGGAAATCCACCGCGACTTCCTTCGGTCCTGGTCCCTGCTCTCGGACTAGGCCGCGGTATCTATCCCTTCGCCGGCGCCGAATTCACTGCTCTCAATCAGGATCTTTGCGACGTTCTCGGTGTCAAGCCGAAAGGGGTTTTTGTGACGAACGTCGTGGATGGCTCGATTGCCCGCGGCGCTGGGTTGCGCGGTGGCGACGTCGTGGTCATGGCCGACAACATCGCGATAGACAACCCGAACGATCTCGTTCGCGCGATTCGAAACGCGGATGATCGGTCGGTGAAACTGCACATAATTCGAAAGCGAAAGCCCCAGGTCGTTGTCCTGAGGTGGTAGACTGCGCGGCGTTATGCCGGCGGTAGCTTCCGGGTTTCGGGCACCAGCGAGGCGTGAATCGCCATTGCGGCAACCGCGCCGCTCGCTGCCGCGCCGATGGCGATCTGAGGGCCGGGTGTTATGTCCCCCGCCGCAAACACGTTCATGACCGACGTGTGATTGCGTTCGTCGATCACCAGCCGGCCAAGACTGTCGCGCTTGCATCCCAGCTGCGCACCGAGATCGTCCGCGGGGTATTGACCGATGGCGAAGTAGAGGCGCTCGCAGTCCAGCGACATTCCGCTCGCCAGTTCAACGCTGGTAATCTCGCTCGACTTTGACACGACGCATTTAATCGGCTCGTCGAGCACGGGAATGTTGAGCAGTTTCACCTGGTCGAGAAGCGTTTGCTCCATATCCGGGGGCTCACCATTCGTGCAGATCACGATTTGTTTCGTCCACGTGGTGAGAGCCAGCGCCATCCCTATCGCTTTCCTGCCTTTTCCAACGACGACTGTTTTCTTGTCGCGCGACTCATAGCCATCGCAATCGGGGCACACATGCACCGTCTCTCCATAGCACCTGTCGAGTCCCGGTATGTCGGGCCACACATCCTTGATTCCTATGGCGAGCAGGATCCGGCTGGCCTCGATGACACTGCCTTCGCGCAACCTGATCGCGAAATGCTCGCCCGTCTCATTCACGGCTTCGTCGATGATTCCGCTGACGAATTCCACGCCGTACTGCGTCGCCTCTTCTCGGCCGATTGCGCGAAGCTCGGGCGGGCGAATCCCCTGATGACCGAGGTAACCATTGATCCCGCGCGTTTCCCAATTGCGCGGATCTCCCGAGTCGACGACCACTACCTTATGTAGATACCTCGCCAGCCAGAGTGCAGCGCACAGGCCGGCGGGGCCTCCGCCGACGATTGCGACATCGTATCGTGAGATCATGCGCGAGGCGAAGGTGCAAGTTCAATTCCCTGCGCGGATCAGAACTCGATCTCGATCCTGGACGTGATCACCCAACGATCTGAATCGCGAGTGAGTCCGCGTCCAATCCCAATCGCGCCTTCGAGTCCCGAAGAAAGCTCCGTGGCCGCGGTGCCGAATAACTGATGCTGCTGGTGACTTCTCTCATCGAAGCCGGACAGCGGTCCAAGAACGGAGTAGTATTCCAGCCCAACCGACTCGTCGTCGTCAAACGAGTACCCGAGCCGCGCACGCGGCTCGAACTCCCATTCGCTGCCGGTGGCAGCGAGACCTCGCTCGAAAGCTGGGTTCACGAGGATGGTGAGTTTTCCTACCTCCTTCCCGAAGATCGGCGTGAATTCGTACGCCCACTGATTTTCCGCGAAACCCGGACGAGCGTATCCAACTTCGTGCGCCATGCCCACGGCAAATGGCAGTCCCCAGCTCTGCGGAGCGATGGCGGTGACGCGCGCGCGGTTGCCAACGTATCTGATGCCCGAACCATTCTTCGCATATGTGACGGCATAAAGATTCGCCGAGAGCCAGCTCGTGATTCCCGCGCCGAGCTCGAGGCTCGAGCGAAGGGCGCGATGAGTTGCGCGACCGTCATCATCGTCGACAAGCTGCGCGCCGGAAGGAACGAAGTTCAAATGGAACTCGAGCTCGCCGTGGCCCCGCGCAGGGGCCTCCGCCCCGTAAACTTCGAACTCATATCCTTGCTGGGCGTTTGCTGCAAAAGGAAGCCAGGTCAGAACGAGAAGAACGACTGAAGATTTCAGCAACATGGACCGGTTGTGGGTGAGTGAGCCCGCAACTTATCGTGTCCATTTAATCCAGACAACCGTACTCGGGATTAAATTTCTGCTTAGTTTCCCATCATTCGAAATTCTGCCGCGATCTTCCCAATTGTCATGAAAGTCGCCGTCCTCGATCCAACCAGCGGCATCGCTGGAGACATGTTTCTGGGCGCGCTCGTCGATGCTGGACTCGAACGGGCGTGGCTCGAGCGACTTCCGTCAGTGCTTGGATTGGCCGACGTAAAGGTGCGCATAGCGGACGTGCAGCGTTCACATGTCCATTGCGTGAAAGTCGACTTCGATATTCCACCGCAGCCTCACGGCCGCGCAGTGTCAGAAATTCACCGGATGATAGATTCGGCCCGGCTTCCCACCAAAGTCGCCGCGCGGGCACACGCTGCGTTCGAAGCAATCGCCGGGGTCGAGAGCGCGATTCACGGTGTTCCCGCGGATAATCTCCACCTCCACGAAGTTGGATCTGTCGATGCAATTCTCGACATCGTGGGGTCGATCTGGGGCGTCGAACTCCTGGGCGTCGAGCGTGTTTACAACACCCCCGTTTCGCTTGGCGATGGTACCGCGAAAACTGCGCACGGCGTATTACCTGTCCCCGCACCCGCGACGATTCGCTTGCTGGAAGGGTTCCAGGTACGACACGGTCCGACTGGTTCAGGCGAGCTCACGACACCTACCGGAGCTGCATTGCTCAAAGTTCTCTCGGCCGGAGCTCCGCCTCGCGAGTACACACCGACTCGAAGTGGATACGGCGCCGGAACTCGTGATATCCACGGACAGCTAAATGCTTTGCGGGTGATTTTGGGCGACGCCACGGTAGAGGTGCACGACAAACGGGCCGGCAATGAACACGTCCATACCGAGCATCTGCACGTCCTGAGTGCCGACATTGACGATATGTCGCCTGAGGAACTTGCTGGAGCCGCCGACATCCTGCGTACGGAAGGCGCACTGGATGTGGTGCTTCTCCACACTACGATGAAGAAAGGAAGAGTGGGTACTCGTGTCGAGGCGCTGGTGGCTCCGTCGGATTCGCATCGGCTCGAGGAAAAAATCTTCCTCCATTTTTCGACGATCGGCGTGAAGACCTTTGACGTGGTACGAAACGCGCTCACCCGGGAGATGCGCATCGTGAACGTCGAAGGCCGAGACGTTCGCGTAAAAATCGCAACTTTGCCGGATGGGTCGGTGCGCGCGAAGCCCGAGTTTGACGATCTACGCCGATTCGCGGAGGAGACATCGCGTCCGTTCGCCGACGCTCGCGCGGAAGTCCTGACCGCACTGAGCAAATCGAATGGGAATCACTCGGCAGAGAGAGGAAACTGAGTTGGAGTTGCAGACAAAGCTTCTCGAGGCGGTACGCTCGGCTGCAGATGGACGTGTGGCCTATGTGTGTTTCTCAGGCGGCATCGACTCGACGGTTGTGCTGGCGGCGTCAGTTCGCGCGGGAGTAAAAACGATTGCGCTTCTTGGCGTGAGCCCATCGCTTGCCGCCGCCGAGCGCGCGGATGCGCACCGGTTGGCCGCTGAGATTGGCGTGACCGTTGAAGAAGTCGCGACGAACGAAATGGATCTCGCGGGCTATCGCGCAAATGCAGGCGATCGCTGCTATCACTGCAAGAGCGCTCTATACGACACGGTGCAAGCCCTCGCCACGAGCAGGAGCGCCGGCGAGGCAATTTTTGTCGGGACCCATCTCGAGGATCTGGGTGAGCATCGGCCGGGATTACAAGCGGCAATGGAGCGAGGAGTGATCGCCCCGCTCGTTGACGCCGGCTTCACGAAAGCGGATGTCCGCGCGGTAGCTCGAGAGTGGGGACTGTCGAATGCTGAGAAGCCGGCCGCTCCCTGCTTGGCGAGCCGCGTGCCGGTCGGAATCGAGGTTACGCCCGAGCGATTGGCGCAGATCGAGGCCGTCGAGGATTTCCTGCGACTTAACGACATCTGGCCTGCTCGCGCACGCTGGCACGAGGCTGTTGTTCGCCTCGAGATCCCAGCCGAGATGTTCGAGCGCGTCGTGGTCGACCCGCTGCGCGGCGAGCTGCGTCTCGCGTGTCGCAAGGCCGGGTTCAAATTCGTTGCGCTCGATCTTGGCGGTCTTCAGAGCGGTAGCCTTTCACTCCCGTTGGTCGGATCGTGACGCAAGTTCGATGGGACCGTGACCGCGAGGCGCGCACCGGAGTGCCGGAGGTAGTGTACGGCCCGGGAAAAACCAGCACGCACTTGCGTGAGATCTTCGACGGCACCACGGAGCTGCGAATCGCGTCTCGCCTCAACGATGAGCAAATGCAGGTGCTCAGTGACCTCGCCACGATTCACCGCGAGGCGCGAATGGCGGTTCGCAACGCAAGAGAGCTCAGACAGATGTCACCGGTTCCGGTGATCACCGCCGGGACTGCCGATATCCCGGTTGCTCTCGAAGCGTCGACGACTCTTGGCGCGATGGGCGTTCCGGCCACGACTCACTTCGATGTTGGGGTCGCTGGCATTCACAGACTCCAGTCCATTCTTCCGGAGCTGACGTCGGCAGGCGTTTGCATCGTCGTAGCAGGGATGGACGGTGCGCTGCCGGCCGTCGTCGCGGGTCTCATCCGCGCGCCGGTGATTGGCGTACCAACTTCAGTTGGAACAGGAGTCGCGCAAGGTGGCCTGACAGCATTAAACACGATGTTGGCGAGCTGCAGCCCCGGTGTTGCCGTGGTGAATATCGACAGCGGATTTGGCGCCGCTTGTCTCGCGCTCAAGATTCTCGGAGCCAACACTCCCGACTGATCACAGATGAACTTTTCCTCTGACAGTGGTCGGTGAGCGCATCGCTCGATCAGAGTACTAATCGCGCTTCTCAAGTGACGGTTACGCTGCCACCGGTGCTCGGGCACCGCCAGATCCTGATTGCGTTCAGCGGGCTTGTGCTGGCCATGCTGCTCGCTGCCCTCGATTCTACAATCGTCTCCACCGCGCTGCCGACGATAGTCAGTGAGCTCGGAGGGCTCGAGCACCTCGCGTGGGTCGTCACCGTTTATCTGCTCGCGCAGACGATCGTAACGCCGATCTACGGCAAGCTCGGCGATTTGTATGGGCGAAAGATCGTCCTGCAATCCGCGATTGTACTTTTTCTCGTCGGTTCAGCACTGTGCGGGTTGAGCCAGAACATGACTCAGCTCATTCTCTTCCGCGCCATTCAAGGACTGGGTGGCGGCGGACTGACCGTTACCACCCAGGCGGTTGTCGGCGACATTGTTCCGCCTCGCGACCGCGGGCGATATCAGGGGATATTCGGCGCGGTTTTCGGACTTTCCAGCATCGCCGGTCCGCTGCTCGGCGGATATTTCACGACGCACCTGTCGTGGCGATGGATCTTCTACATCAACGTCCCGCTCGGTGTCGCTGCACTCGTTGTGCTGGCGGCAACGCTGCCGTCCATTGCAAAACGCGCCGTACGTGCGATCGACTATACGGGCGCGGCACTGCTGGCTGTGGTGTTGAGCGCAATCACGCTCATTTCCGATATCGGTGGCACTGCGTATTCGTGGTCTTCGCCACTGGCAATTGGATTGATCGCTGTCTCCGTGATCGCGCTCGTATTGTTCGCGCTGGTTGAGCGAAGGGCGACAGAGCCGGTGTTACCACTTCATCTTTTCCGTCAACAGACATTCGTAGTTACGTCGGCGATCGGCTTGATTGTCGGCTTCGCGCTGTTCGGATCCGTAACGTACTTCCCGCTCTATCTCCAGGTTGTGAAAGGCGTCAGCCCCACTGCATCCGGCCTGCAGATGATCCCGATGATGGGCGGAATGCTCGTCACGTCGATTTCGTCGGGGCAGCTTATCAGCCGGACTGGCAGATACAAAATCTTCCCTGTTCTCGGCACCGCGGTTATGACGATCGGTCTTTTCCTGCTGTCGAGATTGACGCCATCGAGTACGAATGTGCTTGCGTCTCTGCTGATGCTCGTGCTGGGTGTTGGACTTGGGATGGTCATGCAGGTACTCGTCATCGCGGTGCAGAATGCAGTCGACTATCGAGACCTCGGCGTGGCGACTTCGGGGGCGACGTTGTTTCGTCTGATTGGAGGATCGCTCGGCACGGCGATTCTGGGAGCGATCTTCGCTGTGCGCCTCAATGCGAATCTCACTCGGCTGCTTCCACCCGGAACGTCGGTTGGCGCCGCGGCGCACAACATGAGTGTGCAGGCAGTGCTTCGGATGCCCGGATCGGTGCGTGCCGCTTATGCGGAAGCATTTACCGCATCGCTTGGCACCGTGTTCTTCGTTGCGACGGTCGTCTGCGCGGTGGGATTCGCGCTCTGCTGGCTGTTACCCGAACGACCGCTTCGAGCAACGGTCGCGGCAGCGGCCGGCGCGACCGGCAACGAAGCTGGTGAAGCATTTGGTCGTCCATCAGCTCCGGATGCGATCGCCGCGCGGCTTTACGCAGCGCTGTCGTCGCTCGCCGACAGAGACGTGCAGCGCGAGCACATCGTGCGTATAGTGCAGCGCGCCGGGGAAAGTCTTTCTCCCCTCGCCGCCTGGCTGTTGGTCCAGATCGAGCGCCATCCAGAGAGTGATCCGGCACAGATTGCGCGCGGTCGGGCAATTCCTGCCGAGCGGGTGTCTGATGCGCTGAAGGAGCTACGTGATCGCGGCCTGATCGCCAGTGCACCGGCCGATGGAAAGAAACGCGAGAAGCTTACTTCGATCGGTTGTGACGTCCTCGACCGTCTTGCATCCGCGCGTCGAGCGCATTTGTCGGAGCTCGCGGAAGAGTGGGATCCTGAGCGCGGCACTGATGTCTCCGATTTCCTGAGAGATGCGGTGCGCGATCTCATTCCCGATGCTCGCCGGGCGAGCTAAACCGGCTGGTGGTTCACTCCGGACGAGTTCTTAAGTACGACGGCTGCGTTGCGCGCCAGCCCGGTGCGTTTTGCTCGTTTCATCGGAGACTTCCGGAAGGCTTCCCGAAATTCGTCTTCGCCCATATCCACAAGATCGCTGGCCAGGGTGACGGCGTTCTTGTCCCGAATCGCGGACCTTGGAGCAAATGCTGACTCTTTCAACTCACTAGCGAACTTCACGTTGTAGGGGCACACCTCCTGGCAGATATCGCAGCCGTAGATGTTCGAGCCAACTGCCTCGTGGAGGTGCTCCGGGATGTCACCCTTCAATTCGATCGTCAGGTAAGAGATGCACCGGGTCGCATCCAGGACTCGAGGCTCGACGAATGCATCGGTCGGGCATGCCTCGATGCATCGCGTACAGCTTCCGCAGCGTTCGGCTTCGAATGGGGTGTCAGGGTCTAGCTCCAGATCGACCAGTAGCGACCCGATGAAGAAAAAGGATCCAAGTCGCGGATTGACAAGGTTGGTGTTCTTGCCGAACCACCCTAGACCGGCGCGGCGTGCGAGATCGCGCTCGAGAAGCGGTCCCGTATCCACGTAGGGTTTTCCGGCGACGGGTCGGCGCAGCTCGAGCTGCAGCCAGCGGTGCAGCTCCGTCAGTCTGGTTGTCATCACGTCGTGGTAGTCGTCTCCACGCGCGTATCGCGCCACCGGTCCCGATGGCTGTCGCCCACCGTAATCGAGGCCCACGACGATGGCGCTCTTGGCTCCCGGGAAAGGCAATCGCGAATCCCGACGTTTTTCGGCACCGCGCTCCAGATAAGTCATATCACCCGCGTAGCCGCTGGCAACCCAGGCCTCGTAAGCCGACGCTGTTTCCATTGGACCAAGCGCGGCAATACCAACGAGATCGAAGCCAAGGCCATAGGCCTGCGCTTTCAGTTTTTCTTCGAGCACGAGGGCTCTAGTGGGGGCGGAATTCATTTGCTTTCCGCAGCCCAACGCGCGTAACGCTCGACGTCCGTGACGGAAGGCACCGCATCGTAGTCACCATATGCGGTGTACATGCGCCAGCGCAGATAGGTGGGATCGGGCAACGGAAGAAAGGGGAAGCGCCTGTACCAATCGTCGGATCTAAAGCGCCAGGTAATCCGAATGAGATCGAGTGCCAGGCGCGGACGGCGTATCGCGCGCAGGCCGAGTCGGAGCGCTAATCGTAGCCACGGCATGACACCTCTAATATATAGAAACGGTCATGGCAGACTCCCGCGCGCGGTTGATAGGACTCATATCGGACACTCACGGGTTGGTGAGGCCTGCCGTGCATGATGCGCTGAAAGGTGTGGAACTCATTCTTCACGCCGGCGACGTTGGTGGCAAAGCCGTTCTCGACGAGCTCAAGCTGATCGCCCCCGTTAGAGCGGTGTTTGGCAACACCGACCCGCCCGGTGATCCGAACTTGCTCCAGGAGCTCGAGTTGAGCCTCGACGGCGTGACTGTGCACGTGAGCCACGGTCATGAGCTTGGCAGTCCGACTCCTCCCAAGCTGGCAGAGCGTTATTCCGCGGACGTGGTGGTGTATGGTCATACTCACCAGCAGCTAATTACGAGAATCGGTGGCAGATTGATAGTGAATCCAGGCGCCGCCGGACCACGTCGATTCAAACTCGAGCCAAGCGTGGCGAAACTAGAAATCAGGGACGGCGAGACGGAGGTAAACATCATTGACATCACTTGAGTTGATGACGGAGGAGATTCAGGTGTGGGTCGGCGACCTCGAAGTATCGGATTCGCGGTACGCCGAGCTTTCGAGGAATCTCTCGGCTGACGAGTGCCGGCGGGCCAAGGATCTGCCACCGGCAGCGTCGCGGCGTTTTGTGGTGGGACGAGGGATACTCCGCAATTTGCTGGCTGGGTTCACGGGCGTTCCTGCATCCAGCCTCAGATTCACGTACGGCGCGAATGGAAAGCCGTCACTCGCCGATCATGACATCAGCTTCAACGTGTCGCACTCCGCCGATCTGGGCGTGTTTGCCTTTGCTCCCGATCGGCCTGTTGGAGTCGACGTCGAGAACGAACGACCTGTGCGGCGGTTGCTCGATGTCGCTCAGCGTTTTCTGTCGGAGGATGAGCTTCGATCGCTCGCAGCGACTCCGCCGGCGGAACGCGACGCGAGCTTCCTCCGATCGTGGGTTGTCAAGGAAGCGCGATTGAAGGCCGAAGGAAAGGGTATTTGGTCGGGATCCACGAATGGAGGTTCGGCCCCGAATCTCACTCACAAGCTCTTTTCTCCGCGTCCGGGCTACATAGCTGCGGTTGCGGCCACGGATTCGGATTGGAGATTGTTTACCTGCACGGTGAAACACTGACCGAAACGGTCGAACGCTCGCCTGCGCCCAGGCGTCGCTGGCCGCTGTCACTCATACGCTTGCCGGTGCCGCTTTGCGTTCACCGTGCGGGGGCGCGTTATTTGGTCGCTCGCGGGGTCGGTGACCGCTCTCGGTGTTGGTGGCCGGAAAAACCTGTATGGTTCGAGGAGGGGTGAATGCGTAGGACTTCAAGTTTGCTTGGCGTCTTTATTCTCGCTGTTGGTGCGATGTCGTGTGGTGGAGGCGGAGGTGACGGCGGTGTCACGCCCCCACCCCCGCCCCCGCCGCCCCCAACGTGCGCTGCGAATACGTTCTGCATGGGATCGACTTCGTTCTATACTGCTGCCGGAACGACCTCCCATTCCCTGACTGTTCCCGCTGGAACAACGGTTACCTGGGACAACAGCTCGGGCATCGAGCATAACGTGCTTTGGGATGACGCGACTGGAAGAGCAGCGGCAAAAGCTGGGGATGGGACCGGCGATATGCCTTCATTCGCTACCGGAAGCACTCACACCCGCTTATTCACCACCGCGGGAACTTACGCGTTTCACTGCTCGATCCACTTCGGGATGAACGGGACACTCGTCGTCAATTGAGATCCGGCATTTAGCGCCTACTAAGACTCGAGAAGGAACTGTCTTCCGTCGAGGCGACTCCTCGGATGGAAGCGCGATGTCGGAATCCGGTTTTTTTCCGCTAGAGAAACGAAACTCCATCCAATCCCTTGGGAACCGTGATGCCGAGCGCCGCCAACGCGCTCGGCATCACGTCTACGGTGCGACTCGGGACGCGGAGAGGCGGGCGGTTTAGCAGGAGCGGGACGAGCATGTGTTCGCGATGCAGCGCGCCGTGCGATGACACGTGCGGGATCGGCTCGTACTTCGCTCGGTAGTCCCAGTCCCGCGACGCAGAAAGAATTATGTCCCCGCTTCGCGGAGCTCCCGCCAGGTGTGCGATCTGCACGATCGCGTCGGGGTAGTCGCTGTCGATTGTCGCATCGTACGCGTGGCGTCCATCAACGCTCTCCTGGTGAGCCACATTGAGAGGATCGCCGGTTTGTGGGCGGTAGTTGTAACGAGACTCGGTCCAGGACAGCGTAGCCATTCCGCGCCCGCGAGCGTGGATCTCACACGATCGGGGACTCGTTGGAAGGATCATCAGGTCCACTGACTCGCGCGCCAGAAGCTTCGACGCGATGCCGCTCCATTTTTCAGCGAGCTTCGGCCACCACGGTCGAGAGCGTCGATCGATATCGAGGTAGAGGTGCGCCATGGCATTTCCGCTGACCATCACCGCGATGTCCGCTGAGCGGTTGAATGCAAACGGGTGGGCGAGAGTAGTGTAGCCCCATTGACTGAGGAGTCCTGCGAGATCTTCATGGTAGCGCACGGCCGAATGTCCGTGATCGCTCCCGACCCATAGCTGCATCCTCTTCCACCTGCCGTCGCGCTCCGCATCCGAGCGGATTTTCGCCACAGTGTCGTCGACAATTCGGAGAGCATCGTTGACGACGGTCGAATCCTGGCCTGCGGCGTGGGAGGTCTTGTCGATGCCCGTGAGGGCGGCGAAAGCGAATTTTGTCTTTCTGGTTCGCAGCCGGTGTGCGACTTCCTCGCCAATCTCGCGGTCGATGGCCAGCCAGCCACGTACGTTGCCGCGAAAATGGGCGAGGGCCGTCCGGGCGATGAATGCGGGACTCTGCCCAATTCTGTCAGCGTGGCGCAACCCGCGAGTGATCACGCTCAACGCGCCAATACTGGGTTTCGCGAGCTCGAAGATCGTCGGCGCGGTAGCGTCGATGTCGCGATCGACAAATCTCATTTCGGGTCCGACGTAGCTCCGAGTGTGCCCCGTGAGCCCAACGATCTTTGCCGACCGGTCGTACCATCGCAGGCCCGGCAAGCCTACGCTCCCTGGATATCTTCCCATGATGAATGGAGCGTACGCGGGCCCTGTAACCGACGGAAATGCGGAGGTGACCGTCTGCAGCGCTCCTTCCGCGGCAAGAGCTGAGAGCGCTGGCAAATGGCCAGCGGAGATGGAGCGAGCGAGAACATCTGGTCTCACTCCATCGGCGATGATCATTACAACCTGGGCAGCATCATCTGGCGGGCTTCCTGCAGACGCACGCAACTTTAGTTTCCAATCGAAGAGAGCAGCCGAAGCCCGCGACAGCGGCCATCAATGAAGAATAAAAAAGATATCCCCAACACCGGGTCCGCGAAGCCGACCACGAGACGATCCACTCGCGCCCGAACCGCTGGGGGCAAGAAGCCGAATCCGGAAGTGCTGGCTTCGGCGGAGCAGCAGGCGCTGCAGGGCCTGAAGGAGCGCACCGAACAGGGACATCTCAAGGCCGGACGCATTCCTCCGTCTCGCGGCGAAGGACGTATTTCGGGCGCGACCCGCACTGTCGACGATGCGATTCGCGACGCCAGCCCCGTCACTGAAGACGAAAAGCTGTTGCAGCAGACCGGGCCACGAATCGACTTCACGCGCACTGATCCCTGGCGCGTGATGCGCATTATGGGCGAGTTCATCGAGGGATTTGACACCCTCGCGACGATCGAGAAGGCGGTCACGATCTTTGGGTCAGCGCGAATCGGCCCGGACGATCCGCACTACGACGCAGCCGTGGAGACGGCGCGTCTACTTGCCGAAGCAGGCTTCGAGATCATCACGGGCGCCGGCCCAGGCATTATGGAAGCCGGAAACAAGGGCGCTCAGCTCGGCGGCGCGCGCTCGATTGGATGCAACATCGAGCTGCCGTTCGAGCAGGGCGCTAATCCGTACGTAGATACGCTCGTGAATTTCAAGTACTTCTTCGTTCGGAAGACGATGTTCATCAAGTATTCCGTCGCGTTCATCATCTTCCCGGGTGGCTTTGGCACGCTCGACGAGCTGTTCGAGGCGCTCACTCTCATCCAGACGGGAAAGATTTACAGATTCCCAGTCATCCTTTTCGGCCGTTATTACTGGGCAGGGTTGTTGCGCTGGCTGCATGCGCGCGTTCTGAGCGAGGGAAAAATCTCCGAGGGAGATCTGGACCTGATGCTCGTGACCGACGATCCTGCGGAAGCGGTTCACGCCATCGTCAGCGCATACAGGTCACTCGGCAAGACCGCCGGCGAGCAGCTCGACATCGTCACCGAGAAACATCGCAATGGCAAAAGGTAATAGGGCGAACGGCGAGGGCCGTGGTCGCGGTGGCTTCAAATCCTCCCGTCACGGGAAAGCATCGGCCGCCGGGCCCAAAGCGCAGCAGAAACTCGCCGCCGAGGAGCGCGAAAGTCGCGGCCAGCAGCACACTGCTCACGAGGCGAGCCGCTTTCTCAAAGGGCAGCGCATTGATCCACGCCGTATCGACGGAACCGAAACAGTCGCCGAGTTGATCGAAGGGACTTACCTGGCGTACAACGCCGCGCGTCTGCGTGAAGCATGTCAGCTATTCACGGATAAAATACTGGGAAACGATGTGACCGTCGGTCTCTCTATCACCGGCGCGTTGACCCCTGCGGGTCTCGGTATGTCCGCGCTCATTCCGCTCATCGAGGCCGGCTTCGTCGACTGGATCATCTCGACTGGCGCCAATCTGTATCACGACACGCACTTCGGGCTCGGCCTCGCCATGCATCGGGGCAACGCCCAGGAATCGGACGTGGTACTCAGAGAAGAAGGCGTCGTGCGCATCTACGACATCTTCTTCGACTACGACGTTCTCCTTTCCACAGACGCCTTCTTTCGGAAAATCATCGCCGGCAAGGAATTCCAGCGCGCCATGTCTAGCGCCGAATTTCACAACCTGTGTGGCAAGTACGTGCGGGAGCGCGAGAAGACGCTTGGCATCGGGCAGAAGTCTCTGCTCTCGGCCGCGTACACTGCCGGCGTCCCGATCTACACGTCTTCTCCCGGCGATAGCTCGATCGGAATGAACATCGCCGCCCTCGCGCTCGATGGTAACAAGCTCGTCCTCGATCCAAACCAGGACGTGAACGAAACAGCTTCGATAGTTCTCGATGCCAAGCGCGGCGGCGGTAGAAGCGGCGTCCTGATTCTCGGTGGGGGCAGTCCAAAGAACTTCATGCTGCAGACCGAACCGCAAATCCAGGAGGTCCTCGGCATCGACGAAAAGGGACACGATTACTTCCTGCAGATCACCGATGCGCGGCCGGACACAGGCGGCTTGTCGGGCGCGACGCCGGCCGAGGCTGTGAGCTGGGGGAAGATCGATCCAGACCGCTTGCCCGATGCGGTGGTGTGTTATCTGGATTCGACCGTCGCACTGCCGCTGCTCACTTCTTACGCCCTCGCGCGGCGTGAACCGCGCCGGCTCAAGCGGTTGTTCGAGCGGCGGCAGGCGATGATGGAGCGCTTGCGAGCCGAATACGAGAAGTCGGCGAGCGCTCCGGTGAGCGCGGACCACACCGACAGCAAGCTCCCACAGCACCGCTAGCGATTGCCTGTCCGGCTCCGAGTGTCTAGCTTGGAGATGCGGCGCCCGGCCGGTTACGGTCGGGCGCTCGGCTTTTCCCGCCGGTGGATGGATACTTGTAGAGGCGACACCGATGCTCGATCAACTCAAAAAGACACTCGGAGAAGAAGTCGAGAAGCTTCAGCGCGAGCTGAACGTCACTCTTCCCCAGGAGATTCGCCGAGCTGTGGAACTCGGCGACCTGCGGGAGAACAGTGAGTACAAGGCAGCGCTCGAGCGTCAGCAATTCGTGCAGGCGCGGCTCGGCCAGCTTCGCCAGAGATTGAGCAAGCTTTCCCAGATTGATCTCTCTCAGATCCCTGCGGACAAGGTCGGGCTTGGATCGCAGGTCGTCGTGCAGGATGAAAAAACGGGAGAGCGCGAGAGCTACAGTCTCGTCTTCGGTGACTCCGTGGAGTTCGAGGAAGGGCACGTCAGCATGTCATCACCGATTGGGAAGACGCTCGTTGGCAGGAGCGTTGGCGAGACCGTCGTCCTCAAGCTGCCGGCAACGACCCGCCGCCTGAAGATTGTCGAGCTGAAGACGATCCACGACGCAGCGTAGCAGAAATCAGACTTGACGTCGCGAAATTCCGCGGCGCGCAATTATCGTCTCGCCGACATTTTAGCGTCATCCGCCGCGTGACCGCGAGAATGAGCTTGAGCGATTGAATGTCATCGCCTAGCGTCTCCCTCAGTCCTCAATGAACGGAGACCTAGATGTTGAAGCAGTTTTGTATGACGGCAACACTCGCATGCCTGTTCGGATGCGGCGGCGGTGGATATGGCGCCAGCAATCCAACGGGTCCGGGCAATCCGGGGGGAACCAATAATCCGCCCAGCGACGTGATCTCGGTGACGAACGATGCCTATTCGCCGTCGTCGAAGACGGTGGCGGCGGGCACTCAGGTGACCTGGAACTGGAATACCTGCAGCGGCGATATCTACTCAGGCCAGACGTGCGTAGCGCACAGCGTTACCTTCGATGATGGCGTTACATCAGCCACCCAGGACAATGGGAGCTTCGTGCGAACGTTCGCGACGCCGGGAACCTACAAGTATCACTGCGCGGTCCATGGCGCGGCGATGACCGGCAGTATCACAGTTAACTAAGGTCTTTCAGGGCTGAGCCAGAGGCGGCCCGCGAGTCGGTCAAGCGACCGGCTGTTCTCGACGCGAAATCTCGAAATGGCATTTCGGACGTCCGGAGCGATCACACCGCTCCGTGACGTTCGCGTCGACTACTTCCCCGACCAGAGTCGTCACTGCGGCACAAACGCAGTGGTCCGATGCGACCGCGCGGGAAAGAGGGCAGGCGCGCCCAATGATGTGGTAGACGCCCTCGTGCTCTTCGACGACTGTAACTCCGCCGAGTTCGTTCAGGAGTCGCGACGCGTTGGCAACGCGGCTTGGGAATGACCCCGATTCTTTCCCAACGCCCCTGGCCAACCGCTTACCGACGCGTTTGAGAAACGCTACGAGCTGATGCCCGGACATCATCTCGTGGAGCTCGGCGACGCATGCCGCCAACACTGGCGCATACGCGCGGGAGAACGACTCCTCGGCCTCTACGGTCAGCGTAAAAAGGTCAGCAGGTTTGCCAGCCCCGGACGGTTTCCGCACGCCTTGGCGGTGGACGGTTCCGCTAGCCTCGAAGGAGGCCAGGTGGAATCGGACAGCGTTGTCGGTGAGGCCGAGGCGGCTGGCAAGGTCGTCGACAGTAAACGCCCCCTCGCGCAATAGCGCCAGTAGGCGGCCACGAGTGGCGTCAGCGGGTGAGGATGGGCGGGGCATTTCTGTCATTGGCCTCAACAATAATGCGTTCTGCCGAATAAGTCAAACAAATCCTTGACATATCGTGAATGGGCCTCTATTCTCTGCAAGGCAGCTGACACTCATCCTATCGGAGGCTTTTCGTAATGCAAATCCACGCTCGAATTGGCAGCGCCGCGGCAATCATCGCACTGACCACCCTGTTCGGGTTTTCGCCGGCGACAATAGAGGCACAGCAGGCGTCAAAGAAGCTCGATGATCCGACCATTGTGGCGATCTTCGATGCGGCGAATACATATGATATTGAGACCGGCTCGCTGGCCGCCCGCAAAGGACACTCCAGCGAGGTCAGAGAATTCGGGAAGATGATTGCGCGCGATCACAGAAACGTCAGATCCCAGGGACGCGAGCTCGCGAAGTCGCTCCATGTGACACCAACTCCACCATCGAATTTCGCGCTCGCCACGGCGCACGCGGAGGCGATGAAATCGCTTCGCGCCGCGAATGGAAAGGCGTTCGACCGCGCCTTTCTGCAGCACGAAGTCGATTTTCACAATGCAGTGATCGATGCCGTGACCAAGACTCTGTTGCCCGCTATTCAGAATGCGCAGGTGAAGGATCTTGTCACGAAAGTTGCGCCGGCGTTCGTTGCGCATCGTGACCGCGCCCAGAGTCTCCTCAACAACCTGAAGTGAGCGAACATTCTGACGAGCTGACTGGTCCCGACCTCGCTGCAGGGGTCGAGATCAGCAGCGTTGGTGCGGGCGAGATGGTTACGGGTCACGCTTTCGGCGAGCCCGTACTTCTCGCTCATGTCGAGCCGAACTGGTTTGCGGTTGGCGCGAAATGCACGCATTACAGCGCCCCCCTCTCCGATGGAATTCTCGTCGGCGAAACTATTCGCTGCCCCTGGCA
>DATAHM010000060.1:0-12893 GCA_036263215.1 Gemmatimonadaceae bacterium | reverse complement strand
CCGGATGAAGCGCGCGGCTTTCAGCGAAGCATTGATGTCGAGCACTCCCGCAAGCACCGCCGGTTGATTCGCGACGACGCCGACGCTGAATCCCCCAATGTGGGAGAATCCGCACAGGATATTCCCGGCATACTCGCGCTGTACTTCGTAAAACTCGCCGTCGTCAACCACCCGGCCGATCACTTCGTGCATGTCGTACGGCTTGTTCGCGTTATCCGGGACGATGTCGAGGAGCTCTTCGTCGCGCCGATCCCGTGGATCCGTCGCTGATCCGCGCGGCGGGTCGCCAAGATTATTCGACGGGATGAACCGAAAGAGATCGCGAATGTGCTGCAGGCATTCCGGCTCGGAATCGCAGGCGAAATGCGCGACACCGGAGGTCTCCGAATGAGTATCCGCGCCGCCGAGCTCCTCCATCGTGACGTCTTCATGTGTGACGGTTTTCACCACGTTCGGACCGGTCACGAACATATACGACGAGCCACGAACCATGTACGTGAAGTCGGTGATGGCCGGCGAATAGACAGCGCCGCCGGCGCACGGACCCAGAATCGCCGAGATCTGTGGAACCACGCCGGATGCGAGGGTGTTGCGCAGAAAAATCTCCGCATAACCACCGAGCGAAACGACGCCCTCCTGAATGCGGGCTCCGCCAGAATCGTTCAGTCCGATCACCGGCGCACCATTTCTCATCGCCAGGTCCATGATCTTGACGATCTTTTCCGCGAAGGATTCCGAGAGCGAGCCGCCAAAGACCGTGAAGTCCTGCGAGAAAACGTAGACGAGGCGTCCTTCGATCTTGCCGTGGCCGGTGACCACGCCGTCGCCGTAGTACTTCTGGGACTCGAGGCCGAAATCGGACGAGCGGTGGACCACGAACCGATCCAGCTCGACGAAGGAGCCCTCATCGAGGAGCAGCTCGAGTCTCTCACGCGCTGAGAGCTTTCCTTTTTCGTGCTGCGCTTTCAATCGCGCTTCGCCGCCGCCCTGCTCCGACTCGGCGCGACGCTTTGCCAACAGCTCGAGCTTCTCTCGCATCGTCATAAGAGCGAAAAGCTAACGTGAGGCTGAAGGGCCATCTAGCGCCGGAGCGCCGGCACGCTAGTTATTATCGTTGTGTAAAGGCAATTGGCATCAACCCGTCCATCCAATTGACACCACAACGGAAGAGATCGCGCAAACCGCGTAAGCGTGCGCGCCGCCCGGCGCATCAACACACATCACTGCCAACAAGCCGGAATGCCTACATGGAAACCCGGCAATGGCTCCTGGACCGGCATGGGCCGGTGTGCGCCTATTGTGAGCGCCGAGTGAGCGCAAAGGCAATCACGATGGACCACGTAACACCGCGGAAAGGCAAAACCGCGTACGACCGACGAGACAATCTCGTGCTGGCCTGTCCCGCGTGTAACGCGCTAAAGGCAGATCAACCCTTTTTGGCGTTTCTACTCGCGCGCCGCGCCCGCGCCGCCAGCCTGCTCCGGTACGGCGCTCATTTAAGCCCAATGTTGCTCGATCTGGCAAAGGAGATTGCGGGCCCGGAAGCCGCGGCACGCGCGGCGCGTCTCGCAGATCCTGACTACCCATACCTCGACTAGGACGCGGCGGGCTCCAGCTTCAACGTCGTATTGCGCGACTTGAGTCGCCCCTTGATAAAAGCGAGAACGTCCATCTCGTGCTGACGCAATGTCGGACCGTGTGACTTGCGCTTGTTCCACTTGCGGTCAGGCAGCGGTGGTAACACGGATCCCTCCAGGTACGCCTCCAGAAGCACCGGGTGGATGTAGTACTTGCGACACACGCTCCGGGTGTTGCCGAGCCTCTTCGCCGTGATATCGACCGCCGCTACGATGTTCCGTTCGGCCTCTTTCCTGGTTGCGGCGGGGCCCATCTTTCGGAGCGCCTCCGCGACGATCATCGTCCCCGCCCAGGTGCGGAAATCCTTGGCTGTTATGTCGCGCCCGGTGACTTCCTGCAGGTACGCATTGACGTCTTCGGCCTGCACGCTCTGACGCTTGCCATCGTCATCGAGATATTTGAACAACTCTTCGCCGCGCAACTCCTGACACCGCTGCACGATGCGCGCGATTCGTCGATCGGTCACCGCAACGGCGTGCTGAATTCCGCTCTTTCCCCGGAACTCGAACCGCAGCTCGGAACCGACGACGGCTACGTGACGGCGCCTGAAGGTGGTTAACCCGTAGGACTTGTTCGACTTCGCGTACTCGTCGGAGCCGATGCGAATGAGGGTCGTCTCGAGCAGCCAGACGAGGGTCGCCATGATCTTGTCGCGTGCGAGCCCCGGCAGTCCGATATCGCTCTCTACACGCTCGCGGATTTTCCAGAGGACGTCGCTGAGCTCGAACATGCGCTCGAACTTCGTCCCGTCGCGATGCTGTCTGAAGCCTGGATGGTAGCGGTACTGCTTTCTTCCGCGACCATCCCGCGCCGTGACCTGGAGGTGGCCATCCTCATGGGGACAAATCCAAACGTCGGTCCATGCGGGAGGTATCACGAGTGACCGGAACCGCTGGAGCAGCTCGGGCGCGCGAATTACCTGGCCCTCGGGGTCCAGATAACGGAACCCGCGACCATGCGCCTGCCGTCTGATACCGGGCATTGCGTCGGTTACGTACCTGAGCCCCGCGGCAACCGCGGTCTCGATGTACTCTTGAGATACAGACTGTCCCAGCGTTCCTCCCATGGCGCGCCTTGGTGATCACGACTCCGGCAGCGGCCGGAGTACGGGGCGTCGTGTATGGGACGCTAGAGCTGCTCCTCGGCAACCGAATCTCGGGCCGATAAAATTCCTGCGGTATAGAGGGAAATATCAAAAAAGTGATAGCAGCGGGATTTTCCACACCGCCGCGAGGCGTCAGGCACAGGGCAGCGTAAAATAGAAAGTGCTTCCGGAGCCGACCCGGCTCTCCACCCAGATCCTTCCGCTATGGGCTTCGATGATTCCCTTGGCGATCGCCAACCCCAAGCCGATCCCCCGCCTGTCCGATGGTTTGGCTTGCCAGAACCGACCAAAGATGTGAGGAACCTGCTCGGGAGGGATTCCCGGTCCGGTGTCGACGACGCCGAAGCGAACCTCCGTTCCCATTGACTCGGCCGTCACCGTTACCTGACCGGCACGTGGAGTGAACTTCACCGCGTTCCCTACAAGATTCGAAAGCACCTGCTGAATTCTCGCGGCATCGGCGACGACGGGCGGAAGGTTTTCCGCTACCGCCGATTCAAGGACGATAGAGCTTCCAACGGCAAGCGGCCGCAACATTTCTATGGTGTCGGTCACCAGTGGCCCGACCTCCTCCGGCTGCAGGTCCATGCTGAGACGCCCGCCCTCGATTCTTTTCACGTCGAGCAAATCCTGAATCATGCGGTTCATGCGGTCAGCAGCGCGACGCACGATCTCAACCTGACGCCGCTCCTGCACTCGCTCAACAGGAGTGTTCTCGAGCATAAGGCTCACGGCCATCGTTACAGTATTGAGCGGATTGCGGAGATCGTGGGCGACGACGGCGAGAACGTCGTCTCGCGCGCGCGTCGCTTGTTGCGCCTCATGGAACAACCTCGCGTGTTCGACAACGATTGCGGCTCGGCGAGCAACATCAGCCGCCAGCGAGAGGTCGGCTTCATCGTAGATTCTGCCCGAGCCCGACGTCACGAGCGTCAACGCGCCAAGCGGCTTTCCCGAATTCACCAGTGGGACGCAAATCAACGAGCGCGGGCCCAGTGCTTCCACCGTTGCGCGCTGAGCAGGTTCCGCAAACGCCGCGTGGATGAACTCCGTCGTAATCTCAGCTTCGAGAACTGGCTCACCCTTCGTCAAGACCCGAATCAAGGGGTGATTGTCCGTCAGCGCGCTGCGCGGAAACGTCGCAACTTCACGTAGGAGCGATGATTTTGACGGGTCGACGTGGGCTTCGCCGATGCGCTGAAAAGTGTCCTCTCCCTCCACGATATCGAGCGCACAGTAATCGGCGAGCGCCGGGACCGTCAGACGTACGAGCGCGGCAAGCGTCGTTTGGTAGTCGAACGACGCGCTCAGAATCCGGCTCGCTTCCGCGAGCAGCGCAGCACGCTGCTGAGAGCTTTCCGCCTCCGCGCGTGCGGCATGCTCTCGCTCGAGTAGCCGCGTCTGTTCCTCGGACCGGAGACGCACAGTTACGTCGCGAAAACTCCAAACGCGGCCGACTGGAACCCCGTCGATCAGCTGCGGCTGCGAATAGCGCTCGAGAATTCGCCCATCCTTCATCTCGAGCACATCGTAGCTCGCGACATGAGGGTGGTGGTACAGATCCTCGACCTTTTCGATGAACGCCGCTGGATTGGCGAGCTGGTCCAGAGCCGCGGTAATCGCCTTATCATCGTCACCCGAGGCGAAAATGTCGGCGGGCACTCCGAACATCTCCGTCATTTTCTGATTGAAGCTCAGGATTTTGCCATTCAGATCCACCACGAGAATTCCGTCCGCGGTGGATTCCAGCGTAGCGCGCAGCAGCGAGAACATCCGGCTCGCCTCCTGTTGCGCCAAATGCCGCTCCGTGATGTCGTCGATAAAAGCGACGAGATAGATTGGCGCACCCGAAGCCGATCTTACTATAGAGACGGTGAGGTGGACCCAGATGATGCGCCCGTCCTTTCGCACGTAGCGCTTTTCCATTCGGTACTCGGGTAACTCGCCCGTCCGGATGCGGCCGATAAAATCCCGGGTTGCGGCCCGATCCTCCGGGTGTGTCAAGTCCTCCAGTCGCAGCGCCAATATCTCGGCACGAGAGTAACCCGTGATTTCACAATAGCGCTGGTTTACAGAGATCCACTCCTCGTCGAGAGTCATGTGAGCGATGCCGACCGCGGCCTGCTCGAAGGTCGCGAGCAGGAGATGGCCTGGACCGCCCAGCGGCACCGCGTATTCGGCGGTCCAACCGGGCACGGCGGACGAGGGCGCGCGCGTCATGGAGCTGAGCATGGATGTACTGCTCTCCATTGCTGGTACGGAGCTATTGGATTCCATGGCGGTAATGTCGCACTCTTCTTCGAGCGACGACAGACTTTTCTGGGTGAGAACCCTTAGTCGAGCTCGTCGAGGCGTCGGAGGGCGGGAATCCGGGCTGCGGTCACGCCAACGACCCCAAGGGTGACGATACCGCCGAAGATCACCGACCGCACGGTTCCCAGAAGCTTCGCGGCAACGCCGGATTCGAAAGAGCCTATCTCATTCGAGGACCCAATGAAGATCTGATTCACGGCGGAGACTCTGCCGAGTAGATGCTGGGGCGTCCGCAGGGTGAGGAGAGTTGACCGGATCACGACACTCACGTTGTCGACCATCCCGCTGACCAGGAGCAGGGTGACAGACAGCCAGAACGAGCGGGACAAAGCGAAAAGGATCCAACACACGCCAAACGCGGCGACACACAGGAACAGCGTGGGTCCGGCGCGGCGCAAACGCCTGCGCAACAGCACTATCGAGCTCAGGATCGCGCCCGCCGCGGGTGCAGCCCGCATTATTCCGAGTGCTTGCGGCCCGGCGTGTAGAATGTCGGAAATGAAGATCGGAAGCAGCGCTGGAGCTCCGCCGAAAAAGACCGAGAACAAATCGAGAAGCTGCGCTCCGAGCAGCTCGGGCTGCGTGAGCAGGAACCTGATTCCGATTGTCAGGTTCTGTCCGATGGTTCCTTCGTTTGCAACAATCGGGTGACGGGTATACGCAATCCGCGCAAACAGCACGAGGGCCAAGCTACAGAGAATTGTTTCGACGATGTAGGCGAGGCGCGCGCCGGAGAATCCGTACAGAAGTCCGCCGGCCGCCGGCCCGATCACAGCTGCAAACTGCCACAGTGAGGAACGCCACGTTACGGCGTTTGCGTATGTCTCGCGCGGAACGATTTCAGCGGCGAGTGCGGTGCGTGCCGGCTGCAAGAAACTTCGGGCAAGACCGCTGGCGGCGACGACACCATAAATAGGCCATACCCCTGCGCTGAGGAATGCGCGCGCGTTCAGAGTGAACGCGAGGAGCGTTGCGCCGCACGCGACCTGTATCGCAATCGAAACCATCGCGAGAATCTTGCGATTGTAAAGATCGGCGATGTGCCCGGCATAAAGTGCGGCCAGGATGAAAGGCAATGCCTCCGCCAGCCCTACGATTCCGAGAGACAGCGGATCTTTCGTGAGGGCGTAAACCTGCCAGGCGACCACCGTTGCCTGGATCTGAGTACCGAGGGTGATAGCCGTGAGGCTTGCGACGTACCAGAGGAAGTTCGTGTTGCGGAGTGATACGTAGGGATCGTGATGCTCTGGCATTCGGGGGGCGAATTTCAGGAAGCCGCATGATATCGGGAACGTCTCGACCGAGCAATCGGTTGGTAGCCACTTCAAAAGACTGGCGTTTTATTTCTGCGCTACATCATCAGGTGGATCGACGGTGACTACAGGAACGACCACAGCGAGAATGACGAAGCCGGAGCAGTCGGAATTTCTTCCATACTATCTGCGCTATACGGCTCTCGTTGGCCCAGGCGATATCGTCGAAACCTTAGCGACGCAGATGAAAGAGACGCAGAAGCTGTTACGCAGCTTGCCGGCGTCGATGGGTAACCATCGATATGCGTCAGGCAAGTGGAGCGTGAACGAGATGATCGGGCACGTGATCGACGCAGAGCGGATCTTCAGCGCTAGAGCATTGCGGTTCGCGCGCGGCGACACGCAGCCGCTGCCCGGGTTTGAGCAGGATGACTACGTGAGCAACGCCGCGTTCGACGACTATCCCCTAGTCGAGCTCGCTTGGGAGCTCGACGCGGTAAGACAGGCGACGATTTTCTTCTACAAGCATCTGGAAGAGGCGGCGTGGATGCGACGCGGCGTTGCCAGTGGCGCCGAAGTTTCGGTCAGAGCGCTCGCGCACATCATCGCCGGCCACGAGCTGCACCACCGGCAGATCCTGAAGACCAACTACATCGCTGGCACCTAGACGCTCGCCCTGTACAGACTGTCGATCGGGCCTTCCGCGAAGCGTGTGCTGTACCGCGTCAGAGCGTATTGCAGCTTCGCGGATCGCCGGACTCAAACCCTTTCTTGAACGAAGCTGAGCGCTGCGCGGCAGAGCCGTGAGTGAAGGAGTCGACATTGATACGGCCGGTCTCCTGTTGCTGGATCCTGTCGTCGCCCACAGCGGACGCGGCGTTCAACGCTTCATCTACGTCACCCTGCTGCAATCGCCCACGCGTTTCCGTTGAATGCGCCCAGACTCCGGCGTAGCAGTCAGCCTGCAGCTCGAGACGCACGGAGAGCTCGTTTGCCTCTGACGGCCTCGATTCCTGAAGCTGCCTCACCCGAGCGTCGGTTCCGAGGAGATGCTGGATGTGATGACCAAGCTCGTGCGCAATGACGTAAGCCTGCGCAAAATCACCCGCCGCCGCGAAGCGCTGCTTCAACTCGTCAAAGAAGCCGAGATCCAGGTAGACCCGCTCGTCGACGGGGCAATAGAAGGGGCCCATCGCCGATTGCGCGGTGCCGCATCCGGAGTCCGTGGAGTTACGGAACAACACCAGCTTGGCCGGATGAAAAGCTACGCCGTCCTTTGGTAGAATCGTGGACCAGGTGTTTTGCACGTCGTCGAGGACAAACGAGACGAATTGCACTTCCTGCTCCTCGGCCGCGGAATCAGCCGGCGTAAGCGGAGCCGATGTCGTAGCGACCCCCGCGGGAGCGACGCCAAGGTCGGTGAACAGGTTGCGACCGAAAATCAGGCTCAGTGCGAGAACGACGACGGTACCACCGATACCAAGCCCGCGCCCGCCTAATCCCCCGCCACTGGCCCGACGGTCTTCAAGATTCGAACTGCGTCCGCCCGGTGTCCAAAGCATCGCTCTCCTCCAGGTTGTCTAATGCACTCCTGGAAGAGCGTTAAAGCAAAAAACCCGCCGTTATGCGACGAGTGACGAGTGCTTGCGCCAGTCGATGACGACCAGGGCGTCCGCCACTGCCGGATCGAAGTGGCTCCCGCTCCGCCGTTTGATTTCAGCGAGCGTGTCGTCGATGGACCACGCAAGGCGGTACGGACGATCGTGGGTGAGCGCGTCGAGAAAGTCAGCGACCGCGACAATTCGGGCTTCGAGCGGGATGCGGTGTCCGGACGTGCGGTGCGGATATCCCGAGCCGTCCCACCACTCGTGATGGCTCAGAGCGATTCGTTGCGATATCCGAACCAGCTCGGAGCGGCCGTTGGCGAGCATTCTCGCACCGATTACCGTGTGCGCCTTCATGATCTCGAATTCTTCGGTGGTTAGCGGGCCGGCCTTGAGGAGAATGTTGTCGGGGATGCCCACTTTGCCGATGTCATGAAGCGGCGCGCCGCGCTTGATCAGCTGCACCGTCTCCGAGTGCAAACCGAGGGCATCCGCAAGCATCGCCGACACCGTCCCGACTCTCTTGGTGTGCTCGCCGGTATCGTCGTCGCGGAATTCAACCGCAGCCGCAAGACGTTCGAGAACCTCGAGCTGCGATTGCTCGAGCTCTCTCGTGCGTTCGGCGACCTTCTTCTCGAGCTCGAAGTTCTGGCCCTGCAGGCTCTGGTGCAGAAATTTGGTCTCGAGGAGATTCTTGATGCGCAGCAGGACTTCTTCGGAATCAAAGGGCTTTCCGACAAAATCCTTGGCGCCCATTGCGAGCGCCCGTCGTTTCATGTCTGCGCTGTCGTCAGCAGTGAGCATTATCACCGGCAAATGTTCGCCGCCGCGCTCGGGAGAAAGAAGTTCGGTCAGAACCTCGAAGCCGTCCTTCCCGCGCATGTGGAGGTCGAGGAGAACGAGATCCGGCTTGAACTGGGCTTGAATCGCGAGAGTGTCATCGGAGTTCGTTGTCGCAGCCACATTCTCGTAGCCCGCGCGATTCAGGATCCGCGTCAACAGCCGAATATTTTGCTCCTGATCGTCGACGATCAGAATGCGAGCAGGTCCACCTTCGCTTGGTGCACTGAGGGATCGCACTACGCGGATCTCGTCGCAGGGGCTGCCAACACGGAGCGCACTGCTGCGCGCAGGCTCTCTGCCGTGAATGGCTTTTGCAGGAATGGCGCTTCGGCGGAGCGCAGCCCGCGCCGAAGGATCTCGTTGTCGGTGTAGCCCGACATGAACAAAACCCTGATTCCCGGGCTCAGCTCATGGAGCTCGGCGACCAGACCGCGGCCACCCAGAGTCGGCATCTCTACATCGGTCACAACGAGATCAATCTCGCCGACTTCTTCAGCCGCAACGCGCAGCGCCATGGCGCCATCCGAAGCCTCGAGTACGCGATAGCCCGCGTCCGACAGCACGCGCTTCCCAAGTTTGCGGAGCGATTTCTCATCGTCGACGAGCAGAATCGTTTCGCGGCCCTCGCGCTCGCCGTGCGTCAGCTTTCTGACTACTGTGGAGCGCGCGTTGTCAGATTCGCGCGCATTAATCTCCTGCTCGGATTCCTTGAGCGGAGATCCTGGAAGGGGTACAGTGCCGACGCCACGATCGAGCCCTGTCGCTTGAGGAAGTGTCCGTCGGCTGGTGAGCAAAAGTTTTTTGGTGAGTACCTCGGCGCGCTCGGCCGCAACGCGGATATCGTTCGCCTCGCCCGTCGGGAGTTTTGCCGCCTTCAGGTTTTCCTCGATGAGATCCGAATTCATTCGGATGACGGTGAGGATATTATTGAGCTCGTGCGCGGCCTTTCCGGCGAGGTCCGCAAAAGTGTTGAGCTCCTCGGTTCGCTGAGCGAGCATCTCTTCGGGCGAATTCGTGGCGCTCATGTCTTCGATTGCCAGAAGAATGGTCTGCTCGCTGGCGTCTGCCGAGGGGACCATCCGCGCGCTCAGCCAGAGAACCGCCTGCCCGCCTTCTTTTGCATCGTGGATTAGCTCGAAATGGTCGGCTTGAGGCTCGCCGAGACGCACGGTTTCGAGCATGGACCTCAGTTTTTTGTCCCAGTTCCTGCCGCCAAGCTCATAGACCTTGCATCCCACGCACTCCTCGGGAGCGAGGCGAAACATCGAATAGAACGCCTTGTTCGCAGCCCGCACTTTGAGGTCGGCATCGAGGACAAGAAGCGCCTCGCTTGGGGATCCGGTGCTGATCATGAGCTTTGGGTTGAACTACTGTGGTGAAAATGAGACCGTCTGGCACAAGGAGGACGATTCCCGCATGCCCGACGTATCGAAGGGGCTTGGCACGGCCGCTGCCACCCTCTCGATCCTGATTCGAAATCAGGAGCGCTTGGCGCCGCTAGCGGTTTGTAGCTTCCTTCGAGCGCACACCCTCGACAATCGCGTCAATGAGTGTCTGCTCGGAGGTGCTGGCTAAATCGGCGGGGGAATTGCTGTGCGGAAATCCGTAAGCCTTGACGATCGATTCGATGTGGGATCGCGAAAGCGCGCCGAGCTCATTGCGCAGGATGTCCTCCCCCTGCGAATACACGCTGTAAGGATCCAAAACCGCGTGCGGCACAATCCGCTCTGCGTCGCCGGCATGCTCACTCGCGCGAGTTCGGGTGGCGCCAGTCTCAAAACGGGACGCCGCTCTGGCGGTTACGCCTTTAGAAGGATCTTGCCGCGCAATCGCTATGGCACGCTGCAGCGCGCCCTCGAGATAGATCCTAGTTAACCCCTCCGCCCAGTACTTGAGATTGACGCGGTTGGGCTGGGTCGTCTCGCGCTCTGACGCCAAAGCCTCACCGGTCTCAACCGTTGGGAGGAACTCGAGCCATCCCTCCCACAGCCCATCCTCCCGTTCCCTGCCAGCTGCCTGGGCGAAATAGCGGTTGCCACTTTCGTCCAGGATTGCTTCGTCGAATTTCACCAGAACTTCCGCCATTTCGCGCTCCCAGGACAGATACTCGTAACTTGTGCAACCAGCGGGCCCGCGCCCGCCACGAAGCATCCAGAAAGCAAAAAAGCTCACCCCTTGGAGTGAGCTTTTGCGGATGAATTGCGAGCCCCTTAGGCGGGCTCTTCCACGTATGATTCCGGCGGCGTTGGAATCGGATCGGACAGGTTATAATCGTCCGACTCCATCGGAATAACCTTGGAGGGCGTCTCGGGACGCGGAGGCTGCTCCTCCGGAATAGCCGTCACCGCCAGGACGATTCGACGGTGAATAGGATCGACCTCGAGAACTCTGAGATCGAGATTCATCGTCTCGTAAACGATGTCCGCGGGACTGTTCACCGGCTGGCCGAAGTTGAGCTGGCTCACCGGAACAAAGCCCTCGATATCGTTGCCGATGTCGACGACGACGCCTTTGTCCATCAGGCGCACAACCTTGCCCCGCAACTCGGTTCCGACCGGATAGGTCTCGCCGATGCGAAGCCACGGATCCTCGGTCGCCTGCTTGAGCCCGAGCGAGATGCGCTTGTTCTCCGAATCGACATTGAGAATGACGACGTCGACCGAGTCACCCTTCTTGACGACTTCCGAAGGATGCTGAACGCGCTTCGTCCACGACATGTCGGAGATGTGAATGAGCCCGTCGATTCCCGGCTCGATCTCCACGAAGGCGCCAAAGCTGGTGAGGTTCCGGACCTTGCCGTTCAAACGTGTGCCGACCGGATACTTCTCCGGCAACATCATCCACGGATCCTGCTCCGTCTGCTTCATGCCGAGCGAGATCTTTTCTTCGTTCGGATCGACCTTGAGCACCACCGCCTCGATCGCTTCGCCGATCGACACCAGCTTTGACGGGTGGCGCACGTTGCGGGTCCAGCTCATCTCGCTGATGTGGACGAGTCCTTCGATACCAGGCTCGAGCTCGATGAACGCGCCGTAGTTCGTGATCGAGACGACCTTGCCCGACACGCGTGTGCCGACGGGATACTTCTCGGCGACGTCCTTCCACGGATAGCTCTGGAGCTGCTTCAAGCCGAGCGAGATGCGCTCGCGATCCCAATCGATGTCGAGGACTTTGACTTCCAGCTCCTGACCGATGTGCACCATCTCGGACGGATGCTGAATGCGTCCGTACGACATGTCGGTGATGTGCAGCAGTCCGTCGACGCCGCCGAGGTCGATGAACGCGCCGAAGTCGGTGATGTTCTTGACGACTCCTTTGCGAACCTGATCCTTCTGCAGCTCCTTCATCAGCTTCTCGCGCTTGCCTGCCCTCTCCTGCTCGAGGATCACTCGACGCGAGACGACGATGTTGCGGCGGCGCTTATTGAGCTTGATGATCTTGAAGTCGAAGGTCTGACCGAGCAGCTCGTCGACGTTCGGGACGCGACGAAGCGCGATCTGCGATCCGGGGAGGAATGCATCGACCCCCATGAGGTCAACGACAACTCCGCCCTTGATCTTCTTGATCAGGGTGCCGCGCACCGGTTCGTCGTTCTCGTAGGCAACGCGGATGCGCTCCCACACGCGCATGAAGTCGGCTTTCTTCTTCGACAGCACGACGGAACCTTCCTGGTCCTCGAGGTGCTCGAGCAGAACTTCGACTTCATCGCCCGGCTTGAGGTCGGGGAGATCCTTGAACTCTTCGAGCGGGATCGTCCCTTCGGACTTGAAGCCGATGTCGAGGACGACCATGTTGTCACGGATATCAAGCACACGGGACTTGACGATCTCGCCTTCTTCGATCGAGGCCATCGTCCCGTTGTACATCTCCATCATTGTCTCGAGCTCGTCCTGCGAGTAATCGTCCTCGTCGTAGAGCTCGGGGCGGAGGTTGGCAAGCGGACGCAGCTGCGCCTTTTGCAGGTCGCGCTTCTCGCGCGCGGTCAGCGTCGTGCCGGTTTGAGTGGTGGTGCCGTTGGGTGAGTCTATCATGTTGCTGGTTAAAGGGTTGAGTCCGTTCGAATCAAGCCTTTAAATGTAGACTGCCCCGGAGGTCGGGTCAACTGAACTGTTTAATTCAGTGCCCAGCATTCGCTTG
>DATAHM010000059.1:0-9231 GCA_036263215.1 Gemmatimonadaceae bacterium | reverse complement strand
GTTCTGTCGCTACAGGAGTGGCACGCTCGTATACCAAAAGAGGCGAGCGTCTGATGGCCAAGCCATTCGTACACGAGTCGTCGTACGTCGACGATGGAGCACAGATCGGCGCTGACACCAAAGTCTGGCATTTTTGCCACGTGCTTGGCGGTGCCGTGATCGGAGAACGCTGCTCTCTCGGTCAGAACGTCGTCGTGATGAACGGGGTGAAGATCGGGAACAACGTGAAGATCCAGAACAACGTCTCGGTTTATGAGGGCGTCGAGCTTTCGGACGATGTGTTCTGCGGCCCTTCCATGGTGTTCACCAACGTGCTCAATCCCCGCAGTCATGTCTCGCGGCGGAACGAATATCGGAAAACCCTGGTCGGTCGCGGCGCGACTATTGGCGCGAACGCAACGGTGGTGTGCGGTGTGACGATCGGCGAATACGCATTCATCGGCGCCGGCAGTGTGATCATTCGAAACGTGCCGGCGTATGCGCTGATGGTTGGCGTCCCGGCGCGAAAGGTTGGCTGGATGTGCCAATGTGGTGAGCGTCTGCCGGATATGGACCCGACCAAATGCAAAGTGTGCGGGACGACCTACCGTCTCACCGACGATGCGCTGACCAGGACCGGTAAGTGAGCGAAGAGACTTTCCGCATCGCGCTCGTGGGCTGCGGCCGCATCAGCAAGAACCATTTTGACGCCATCGAGCAGATTGACGGGCTCGAGCTGGCTGCTGTTTGCGATCTCGATGCGGAGCGGGCAAAGCGCGCCGGCGAGGAGCGCAACGTGCCGTACTTCACTTCATATGAGAGGATGCTCGCGGAGAGCAACGCGGATGTAGTCACTATCGCGACGCCGTCTGGTCTCCATGCAGAGCAGGGCATCGCGGCAGCAGACGCGGGCAAGCACGTTGTCATGGAAAAGCCGATGGCGATCTCGCTCACGGGTGCCGATGCTCTGGTGCACGCGTGTGACAAGGCGCGGGTCCAGCTCTTCGTCGTCAAGCAAAATCGGCTCAATCCTCCCATTCAGCTTCTCAAGCGGGCAGTAGACCGGAATCGCTTCGGTCGCATTTATCTGGCGAACTGCACCGTGCACTGGGCGCGTCCGCAGGAGTACTACGACCAGGCTCCGTGGCGCGGGACCTGGGAATTCGACGGCGGCGCCTTCATGAATCAGGCTTCGCACTACGTGGATCTCATCCAGTGGCTGATGGGACCGGTCGAGAGTGTGATGGCCAAGACAGCGACTCTGGCGCGCCGCATCGAGACTGAGGACACCGGGATCGCGGTCCTGAAATTTCGCTCGGGCGCGCTGGGCACGATCGAGGTCACCATGCTTGCCTATCCACGCAACCTGGAGGGCTCGATCACCATTCTCGGCGAAAAAGGCTCAGCGAAGGTCGGAGGCACGGCGGTCAACAAGGTCGAGCATTGGGAATTCGCGGAATACGATGACGATGACAAGCTCGTAGAGTCCGCGAATACGAACCCGCCCAACGTGTATGGGCTTGGGCACCAGGGCTACTACCGGAACGTTCTGGCGGTTTTGCGTGGTGAGGCCAAAGCCGATACCGATGGACGGGCAGGGCGAAAGTCCCTCGAGCTTATCCTGGGGATATACGAGTCCGCCAAGACGGGTCGCGACGTGCCGCTTCCTCTAAGAGCACAGGTCTGAGCCCGACTTTAGTATCTTTATAGGCTTCTATTTCGCCAACCCAGGCCTCACAAGAATGGCTGTACCCTTACTCGATCTAAAAGCCCAATACGCGACCATTCGCGATTCTGTCGTCAACGCAATGACCAGGGTCGTGAATGATCAATCATTCATACTCGGCGAGCCGGTGGAACAGCTGGAGCGGGAGGTTGCGAAGCTCTCGCAAACGACCCACGCCATCGGATGCGCCAACGGAACCGATGCGATTCTCCTGTCGCTGCGAGCGCTCGATGTGGGCCGCGGCGACGAGGTGTTGACCACACCATTCACGTTCTTCGCAACTGCCGGCGCCGTGCACAATGTCGGTGCAAGGCCCGTCTTTGCCGACATCGATCCGGACACCTTCAATCTTTCAGCCGAGACCATCGCGGCGAGCATCAAGCCTTCGACGAAGGCCGTGATAGCTGTTGATCTGTTCGGGCAGATGGCGCCGATCGAAACCCTGATGGATGCCGCGGGAGACATTCCCGTCGTTGAAGACGCTGCTCAGTCAATCGGCGCGCGCCGCAAGATCGACGGCAAGTGGGTGATGGCTGGCCAGGCCGCGACGGTTGGTACGTTCAGCTTTTTCCCCTCCAAGAATCTCGGAGGCTTTGGCGACGGCGGGATGATCGTTACGCAGCGGGACGACCTCGCAACAAGACTGCGTCGACTCCGCGTTCACGGCGGACTCAAGACCTACTATCACGAGGAAGTCGGTTACAATAGCAGACTCGACGCACTGCAGGCCGCGATTCTTTCGGCGAAGCTTCCTATGCTCGCCTCGTGGAGTGCGGCCAGGCGCAAGAATGCGGCGTACTACAACCAGGCATTCGCGGACCTCGACGATGTGCGTACGCCAACTATCGACCCGGCCAACGAATCCATCTACAACCAGTACACGCTGCGAGTCGCACGGCGGGAAGAGCTGCAGGCACATCTCAAGGAAAAGGGGATCGGCTCCGCCGTCTATTATCCGCTCGCGCTGCACCTGCAGCCGTGCTTCGAGTACCTCGGTTACAAGAGAGGGGCATTCCCCGAGGCGGAGCGCGCGACCAAGGAAGTGATCTCACTTCCAGTGTACCCGGAGCTGACTCAATCCCAGCTCGACGAAGTAATCGACGCGGTTCGCGGCTTTTACGGCCGCTGACGCATTCCACCCAAATAGTGAGCACAAGGTGCAATTAAAGGATCAGTTGATCGCCAAGATCGAGAACAGGTCGGCGTGCATCGGCATTGTCGGTCTCGGCTATGTTGGACTTCCACTGGCGCTGGAGTTCGCAAAGGCGGGCTTCAAGGTCATTGGCTACGACGTGAGTGAGCGGGTGGTTGGCGCCCTCAATGCCGGCAAGTCGCACATTCAGGATGTCCCGAGCGCGGAGCTGGGAAAGCTCGTGAAAGCGGGACGGTTCGAGGCGACGACCGACGAATCGAGGATGCAGGAGATGGACGCGATCTCGATCGCTGTACCGACACCGCTCGCCAAAACGCGCGATCCCGATATGCGCTTCGTCCTCGCCGCCGCGGATGCAATCGGTCGGAATTGTCGACCGGGTGTGCTGGTGGTTCTCGAGAGCACCACCTATCCCGGCACCACGCGGGAGCTGATGCAGCCGAAGCTGGAAGCAGCCGGCCTGACTATCGGTGAAGACGTCTTTCTTGCGTTCAGTCCCGAGCGAGTCGATCCAGGCAATCCGGTTTGGAACACCAAGAACACGCCGAAGATCGTGGGCGGAATAACGGCGAATTGCACAGAAGTGGCAACGGCGCTCTACGCGACGTGTCTCGACACAGTCGTGCCGGTTTCCGGAACCGAAACGGCGGAGCTCGTGAAGCTACTCGAGAACACTTTCCGCTCCGTCAATATCGGACTCGTAAACGAAATGGCGATCGTCTGCGACAAGCTCGGTGTCAATATCTGGGAAGTGATCGACGCCGCCGCCACGAAGCCGTTCGGATTCATGAAGTTCACCCCAGGCCCGGGCATCGGCGGACATTGCATCCCGCTCGACCCGCACTACCTCGCGTGGAAGATGCGCACGCTCAACTACAAGACACGCTTCATCGATCTCGCCAGCGAGATCAACAGCGAGATGCCGGCCGTGGTCGTGCGCAAAGTGACCCAGGCGCTCAACGAGGAGAAGAAGGCTGTCAACGGTAGCAGGGTGCTGGTGCTCGGTGTGGCGTACAAGAAGGACATCGATGACATGCGCGAGAGTCCAGCGCTCGACGTAATTCGGCTTCTCGAGAGCCAGGGCGCGGACGTGGTATACCACGATCCCTACGTTCCGAAGTTCCACGAGGACGGCCATGAGCACACTAGCGTCGCCCTCACCGATGAAGAGATCACTCGCGCCGACGCGGTGGTAATCGTCACCGATCACACGGTCGTAGACTATCAGCGGGTCGTCCGACTCGCCGGCGTCGTGGTCGACACGCGTAACGCAACCGCCAAGCTCGCAAAGGGAAAGGGGCGAATCGTTTCGCTTGCCTCGGCGACGTCCTACGCAACTGCCTGACCCGAATTAGGTCGTGAACATATCTGTAATTGGAACCGGGTACGTCGGGCTTGTTGTGGGCGCGTGCCTGGCCGAGACCGGCAACAACGTTTGCTGCGCGGACATAGATCAGCGGAAGGTCGAACGCCTCAAGAAGAACGACATTCCGATCTACGAGCCCGGCCTCGAAACTCTCGTCGAGCGGAACCAGAAGGAGCAGCGGCTTACCTTCACCACCGATCTGAAGGCAGCGATCTCGTCAGCGGATGTGATCTTCATTGCCGTCGGAACTCCGCCGGGCGAGGACGGATCGGCCGATCTGCAGTACGTGCTACAGGTGGCGGAGTTGATTGGACGCTACATGAGTCGTGAGACTGTGGTCGTAACGAAATCCACAGTGCCGGTTGGCAGCGCCGAAAAAGTTGGGAAGGCGGTGTCGAAAGAAGCGAAGTTTCCGTTCTATCTTTGCAGCAATCCGGAGTTCCTCAAGGAAGGGGCGGCCGTCGAGGATTTCATGCGGCCAGATCGCGTGGTGCTCGGCGTCAACTCGGCGCACGCACGCAAGGTGATGACGGAGCTCTACGCGCCGTTCGTGCGTACCGGAAAGCCGATCCTTCTGATGGATATCGCGTCGGCGGAAATGACCAAGTACGCGGCGAACGGGATGCTGGCGACGCGCATATCGTTCATGAACGAGATCGCAAACCTCTGCGACAAGCTCGGCGCCAATGTGGATTTCGTGAGGAAGGGAATCGGCAGCGATTCACGAATTGGACAGTCGTTTCTGTTCCCTGGCCCGGGTTACGGCGGCTCCTGTTTTCCCAAGGATGTGAAAGCCTTGGTGAAGATTGGCGAGGAATGCGGTGTCGCTCTCGACGTGCTTACGGCGGTGGAATCGGCTAACAACCGTCAGAAGAGTGTGCTCCTCGGAAAAGTACGAACGGCGCTGGGTGGATCGCTCGAGGGCAGACGGGTTGCTGTGTGGGGCCTTGCGTTCAAGGCGGGAACGGACGACATGAGAGAAGCGCCCTCGCTCGTTCTGATCGAAGGCCTGCTCGGCGAAGGCGCAACAATCTGCGCGCACGACCCGGCTGCGATGGAGCACACGCGGAGTTTGCTCGGCAACCGAATAGATTATGCTGAGACTAATTATGAGGCGCTCGCTGGTGCGGACGCTCTGGTAGTCGTGACCGATTGGAACGAGTACCGGCATCCGGATTTCGAGCGGGTAAAACGCACGCTCAAGCAGCCTGTGGTCGTGGACGGCCGGAATCTTTACGACGTCGAGAAGATGCGGGAGCTGGGCGTGCGATACCATTCGATTGGACGCCCTTCCGCATGAACTTGCTCGACGGCAAAGGGTAATATCACACGGATGTTGAGATTCAGACCCCTGTTGCTGGCGACGCTGCTCGTCGCACCGCTGGCGTGCAAGCCCCCATTCAATCCGAAGATCTACCCGTCGCCCGACAAGCTTTTTCCGGTCGCGATGGCGGAGTATCAGGCGCATCGATACGACAATGCGGCGAAGGCCTTCGAGCAGCTTACACTCGATCTCGCCGCACGCGACCCGCGGCTGCCTTTGTCGTTCTATTATCTCGCGCAGTCGCAAGCGAGGCAGGGTGAGAATCTGCTTGCCGCGGCGACATATAACCGGCTGATCGACGCATTCCCACAGGATACCCTGGTGGACGACGCGCTGTATCTCTCCGGCCGCGCTTACCAGAAGGAGTGGCGGCATCCCGAGCTGGACGCCACGTATGGCAACGATGCCGTGACCGCTTATCAGTCGCTGCTCGCGAGCTTTCCCGATTCGCCTTATGCGGCGCCTGCGAAGAAAGAGCTCGCTACCCTCGACGAATGGCTCGCGAAGAAAGACTTCACCACCGGGTACCTCTACCTCAAGCGGAAAGCTTTCGACTCGGCCATTCTGTATTTCAAGGACGTCATCAAGCTGCACCCGAACGCACCAACCACCAAACAGGCATATCTCCGTTTGCTCGAGGCATATCGCGCGATTCGCTACACCGAAGATGCGCGCGACCTCTGCGACGCAATGCGGAAGGCGTATCCGGGCGACGGCGATGTGCGCGAGGCGTGTGGTCCGGCCCCCGCGACACCGGCCAGCTAGTCGGTGCGAATCGGCGTATACGGCGGAACCTTCGATCCTCCCCATGTCGGCCATCTCCTGCTGGCCGCTGATGCGCGCGATGCCCTGAGTCTGGACAGGCTGATCTTCGTCCCGGCTGGCGCCCAGCCCTTCAAAGTCGAGACGCCGCCGGTTGCTTCGGGACAGGACCGCCTGGAGATGGTGAGACTCGCTGTCGCCGACGATGCGCACTACGTCGTTGATGACGCAGAAATCAACCGAAGGGGGTTATCTTACACGGTTGACACCCTGGAGCATCTGGCCGGGCGTCACGCTGGCGCCGAGCTTTTCTTTCTGCTTGGTCAGGATGCGATGGCCGGGTTCCAGCAGTGGCGGAAACCGGAGCGAATTTTGGAGCTGGCGACGCTGGCTCTGATGATGAGGTCTGGTGCGCGGGATTTGGGAGAATGGCAGAGGCATGACCGTCTCGTGACGGTGTCGACCCGCCGCGTGGATGTGTCCTCGACTGAAATTCGGGAACGTCTACGCGCGGGAAAATCGATCAAGGGATTCGTGCCCGAAGGCGTCGAGCGGTTCATCGAAGCTCGCGGGCTTTATCGTTGAGACGGGACGTCCCGTCGTTTTGAGGCAAGAGCGTAAATGGCGTTAACAGGCCTGCTGAGCGGAGTGTTCGGAACTCGACACGATCGGGAGCGGAAACGCATCCAGCCGGTCGTGGACGAGATCAACGAGCACTATGCGCGACTCCAGACCATTCCAGAGGAAGAACTTCGCGCGCAAACCGCGAAGTTTCGCGAGCGAATCGCTGAGGCTACGCGCGACTACGAGGCACGCATCGCGGAGTTGCGCGACCGCAAGCGCGTTGCGGTCGACCCCACCGAGCGCGAGCAAATCGACAACGAGCTGAGCGGTGTGGACGGCCGCGGTGGCGTCGAAGCCGAGCTGCGTAAGGCAGTCGCGGATGTGCTCGACGAGCTGCTTCCCGAAGCCTTTGCGACCGTCCGTGAGGCTGCTCGTCGCCTGGTTGGAACGAAGGTGAACGTCACCGGCCAGGAAATGGATTGGAACATGGTGCCGTACGATGTGCAGCTGATGGGTGGCATCCAGCTCCACAACGGACGCATTGCGGAAATGGCGACTGGTGAAGGAAAGACGCTTGTCGCGACGCTGCCATTGTACCTGAATGCACTCCCAGGAAAAGGCGCGCACCTGATCACCGTCAACTCCTACCTCGCCCGCCGCGACTCGGAGTGGATGGGCCACGTCTACAGATACCTGGGCCTCACCGTCGGATGCATCGACGACACCGAGCCCGGGACGCAGGAACGTCGCGCTGCCTACGAGTGCGACATCACCTACGGCACGAACAACGAGTTCGGCTTCGATTATCTGCGCGACAACATGGTGCAGTCGCTCGAGCAGCGCGTTCAGAGGAGTCACGTCTATGCAATCGTCGACGAAGTAGATTCGGTTCTCATCGACGAGGCGCGCACCCCGCTCATCATCTCGGGTCCGGTCGGCAATGAGACGGACGCGGAGTACGCGGTGCACAATGCCGCAGTGGCGCGCCTGGTGCGCAAGCAGACTGACCTCGTAAACGCTCTGGTCGCGGCCGGAGAAAAAGCGTTCGAGGCAGGCGACAACGATACCGCCGCGCTCAATCTCTACAAGGCACAGCTCGGCGGTCCGAAGAACAAGCGACTGATAAAAGTTCTTAACGAGACCGGTGCCAAGCAGCTCGTGCAGAAGATGGAGCTGGCGCACATCGCCGACAGACGGCTTCCCGCCAGCAAGCAGCAGTATCGGGACATCGAAGAAGACCTGCTCTTTGTACTGGACGAGAAAGGCCACTCCGTTCACCTCACCGACGCCGGGATCGACTTCATGTCGCCGGACGCTCACGACGAGTTCGTGCTGCCGGATCTGTCGCAGGAAGTTCATGCGATCGATCACGACCCCGACATGACGCCGGCCGAGAAGCTGGAGGCCCGCAACAAGCTGAACGTGAACTACGCGGCGAAGAGCGAGCGTTTGAACATCGTTCACCAGCTGCTGCGCGCGCACGCGCTGTTCGAGCGCGACGTGAATTATGTGGTGCAGGAAGGTCAGGTTTTGATCGTCGACGAGTTCACCGGCCGCACGATGCACGGTCGCCGGTGGTCAGAGGGTTTGCACCAGGCCGTCGAGGCCAAGGAAGGCGTCCAGGTAAAGGGCGAGACTCAGACGCTCGCCACGATAACTATTCAGAATTACTTCCGTCTCTACGACAAGCTCTCGGGCATGACCGGAACCGCCGAGACCGAGGAAACCGAGTTCCACGAGATCTATAAGCTCGGCGTCTCGGTGATTCCGACGAACCGACCGGTGATTCGCGACGATCGTCAGGACCTCGTATACAAGACGCGGCGCGAGAAGTACAACGCTATCCTCGAGGAGACGCAGCGGTTGCACGAGCTGCAGTTCCCGGTGCTCGTCGGCACGGTGAGCGTCGAAGTGTCCGAAACGCTGTCGCGGATGTTCAAGCGCGCGGGCATTCCGCACAACGTCCTGAACGCGAAGTATCACCAGCGTGAGGCCGAGATCGTTGCCGGTGCCGGTCAACCTGGCGCGGTCACAATCGCGACCAACATGGCCGGCCGTGGAACGGATATTAAGCTCGGCCCGGGTGTCACTGAATCGAAACCCTCGCAGCGAAGGGACGCCGAGAATCAGATCGTCGACGTGATCGAATGCGGGGGCCTGCATATCATTGGTTCCGAGCGTCACGAATCACGCCGCATCGACCGTCAGCTGCGTGGTCGCGCCGGACGTCAGGGCGATCCTGGCGCGTCGCAGTTCTTCCTCTCGCTCGAAGACGACCTGATGCGTCTGTTCAACTCGGATCGCATTGCGGGCATCATGGAGCGCCTCGGTGCAGAGGAGGGCGAAGTCATTTCGCA
>DATAHM010000058.1:0-5352 GCA_036263215.1 Gemmatimonadaceae bacterium | reverse complement strand
GCCGGTGGCGATGATCCCCTTGGGCGCACGGGACAGGATTCTGTGCGCATGGAATGGGATGATGTCATCAACGCGAAGCCAGAAATGATCATTGCCTCGCCGTGCGGCTACAGACTCGATCGAGCTATGGAGCTCGCGCGTGAGCTGCCGCGCGTGTCGGGTGCCGAGCTATATGCAGTCGACGCTAACGCCTATTTCGCGCGTCCGGGTCCGCGAGTGGTGGAAGGTGTAGAGCTGCTGGCGCATCTCTTCCATCCGGATCTCGCGCCCTGGCGGCATTCCGATCGACCGTGGCAGCGGATTTACTAGGCAACTCCGCTCACGATACTACTTATGACCGCGAAACCGCCAATCCTCGGATGACTCCGCGCATATACGCAAAGGACTGCTCCATGCCGGCCAACGGGTTGTCCGGCTCGATCTCGTACTCGAGGTTGACGTAGCCCGGATAGCGAATCGCGCTCAGCTGCTCGAAAATCTCCGCGATCGGCATTTTCCCCTCGCCAACTATGCACTGACTCTCGGCGACCCTCAGATCCCGGAGATCTTTTGCATGCATGTCGAGCAGTCGTGGACCCACGTCAGCAATCGCCCGAACGACATCAGTGCCTGTGCGAGCCGTATGCCCAAGGTCGATGCAAAGCCCCATGCGGGGATCCATATCTTTCACGACCCTTAATACATCGTAGGGTGACGGAAAATTTTCGTCCTCTGGTCCGTGATTGTGAATCGCGACCTTGATGTCGTATTGCTTCGCAAAATTCTCGATTCGGCGTAGAACCGCCGGCTTACACGTCCCGACAATGAGCGGCATTCCAGCTGCCTTTGCGTACTCGAAGTATTTCCGCACGCCTTCGTCGGTATCGGTCTCGAAAGTGATCGTTCCTCCGCCGACGATCTTTAGCCCCGCAGCCTCGACCTCCTGACGCGCGGCCGCGATTTCCGCCGGTGGTGTTTCGTACGGAAGATGAAACGACTTCAGGTTGATGTATGGCGTGTCGAGGGCCTTGGTCATCGCAATCGCCTGAGCGCGCGAGAAATTGCGCAGCGAGTAACTCGCAACGCCAAGCCTGATCATTGCTGGATCGAAGGGCGTGCCATGTCGCGGAGCGGGTGCCGTGACACGCCCCCCGCTCGCAGTCGTCGAGACGCCCAGGCCCGCGGCTCCGAGTGTCGCCAGTTTCACAAAGGCGCGCCGCTCCATCTCGCTACACCACCGGCTTCCAGCGGGGATCATACTCGCGGGACCAGCGCTTGGCGGCGTCCTCGTCGTGAAGGATGTGTCCGTTCGTGGGATTGATGGTGAGCCTGCGGCCGACTTGCTGCGCGATCGTACCGACATGACAGAGCGTTCCGGTCTTTGCGCCGTCCTCGATTGGAGCGGATAGTTTGGTTCCGGTACGCACGGCGTTGGTGAAATTGTCTATGTGAAGCTGGGTTAACCAGTCGTCACCGACTGTATTCAGGCTGTCTACCTTTGGCCCGGCCTTCACCTCTTTCACGATTTTATTGTTGAGATCGTAGACGACGTATCCGTCGCGGTCGACGATCACGCTGCCGTTGGTGCCGAGCACGCTGGTACCGCGCGAGCGTCCATAGAGGAGAAGGCCATTGCAGCTCTGGCCCTGCCAGATGATGCTGCGGTCGCCATCGAACACGAAGGTCGCTTCCTGGGTGTCGGGAAATTGCCAGTCATCCGCGTAATGAAATCGCCCGCCTGTCGAGGAAACACTGGTGGGATAATCCACCCCCAGAAACCAGCGCGCGACATCGATTTCGTGGGTGCCGTTGTTGCAGATCTCGCCCGTCCCCCAGTTCGTAAACCAGTGCCAGTTGTAATGGATGATGTTGTCGCGGTACGGCGTGCGTGGCGCAGGTCCCTGCCATAACTCGTAGTCGAGATTCGGGGGAACCGGAACGACTTTACCTCTGCCGATGCTCGTCCGCGTGTTCGCGTACCATCCCCGCGCCTGGTACGGTTTCCCGATCGCGCCTTCTCGCACCATCTGGAGAGCCTCGATAAAATGAGGGCCCGAACGCGCCTGTGTTCCAAGCTGTACCTGAAGTCTCGGATGCTTCCGCGCCGCCGCAACGATCAGCTCGTCCTCCAGAGCGTCATGACCGCTTGGCTTCTCCACGTAAACGTGCTTGCCGGCATCGAGCGCAAGAATGGTTGCCGCGGCGTGCCAATGATCCGGAGTTGCAATGGCGATAGCGTCCACCGCGGGGTCCGCCAGAATCCGACGGAAATCGGTGACAGCCCTCGGCGGACTCGATTGCAGCGATGAAACATCCGCAAGTGCCTTCGCCAAGACGTTCGAGTCGACGTCGCAGAGATAGCCAAGCGTCGTGTTCGCGCCGCGAGCGAACGCGCGAGCGTGCACCATACCGCGTCCGTTCAATCCCATTACGGCAACCACCATCTTCTCTGCCGGCGATCCTTCAAATGCGAACAGAGGGCCGGGCGCACGCGACATCGCAAAGGCGCTGAGCCCGGCGGCGGACGCCTTCTTCACGAAATTGCGGCGGTCAAGCGGTTCTTTTGGTGTCATTGCACTGGATGCTATTGCAAAACGCGAATTTTGATGTTCCTGAAAAAGACTTCGTCGACGTGATCCTGAAGTACAATGTGGCCAGCACGTTTGTCGGCGAAACCGGGAATACCACGATACTTGCTCTTCGCGAGTAGAGAATCCATAAGGGGAGTTCCCAGGTCGAAGTCGACGACCTTTCTCCCATTCAGCCAGTGTTCACCATGATTGCCGCGAAACAGTATTCGCGAGCTGTTCCACTCGCCGACTGGCGCCAGGACCTTATTCGCGCTTGGAGGAATCAAATCGTACAGAGCTCCCGCACGATGTGATGGGACTTTGTTGTCTTCGTGGAGACTGTCGTCGAGCATCTGATACTCGAAGCCGAGCGCGGCGTGGTTCGGGGCGTTGGCCATCGAGATCTCCTCCGAAACATTGTATTTCACTCCGCTGTTGCCGGCTCGGCTGATTTTCCACTCCCAGGCCAGCTCGAAGTCCCGGAAGGTGTCGCGGGTCATGAGATCTCCGCCGGCCGCGGGCTGACCATCGGCGAGTCGCGGCACCTGGCCGTCCGCCAATTTCCTGATGGTGCCGTCTTCGATCTTCCAGTGCGACGTCGGTACTGTATCGTAGCCGAGGCCGCGCCAACCGTTGAAGGTCTTGCCATCGAACAGCATGCGCCAGCCAGTTCGTTGCTCGTCCGCGGTCAAGGAATTTCGCGGCACACCGACACCGGCCGAGCATGCGAGGAGTGCGAAAGCGGAGGCAAGTGCAATAATTCTCGGCATTGCACTCACAATCTCTCAGTACTCCGCAAAAGCTTTGTCTGGGTAACAATACATCCACCGCTCTCCCGGCTCCGCGGAAGAAATTACTGGATGCCCCGTCGCCTTGGCGTGTTTGGTCGCGTGCTTGTTTGGCGAATCGTCGCAGCATTGTGTAGTCCCACACTGCTGGCAGGTGCGGAGATGCACCCAGCGGGCGCCAATCTTCACGCACTCCTCACACTCATGCCGCTTTGCTTGTTTGACGCTGGTGACCGCTTCGATGTGGGCGCAGGGAGAGTCGGTGGGCACGGCAGTTCTCCTTCTAACGGCTAAGCCGAATTCGAGGTCTAACGTGAAGTGTAACCCGCTCAGATCACGAGCGGAATTCGCGCTACGGTTCGTGTTTCGTCGGCGTACTACGCGCAGTCGTGATCAACGCGACTGCACAAATAACGATTGCCGCGGCTATGCCAGTCCGCATCGAGAGTACCTCGCCGGCAATCGCCCATCCGAGCAGTACCGCCACGATTGGATTTACATAGGCATAGGTGCCAAGTCGCGCCGGCGAAACTTTGTCGAGCAGCCAGATATAAGCCGTGAACCCCAGCAATGAGCCGAACACTATTAGATAGACGAGACCAGCTGCCGATGCGCGCGATACTGCGCGAACATCGAGGTGGGAGAATTCGCGCGTAAATACTCCGACGACGAGCAGCAGCACGCCGCCGCCGAGCATTTCCATACCTGTGGTGAGTATCCCGGATTCGGGGAGCTGCGCGTCGCGCGACCAGAACGAGCCAATCGCCCAGGACAGTGAGCCAAGGATCAGCACTAATGCGCCGACAGGGCTGACATTGCCATGCCCGCCGAGATCACCTGGGCCGACCAGAACGACAATTCCCACGAAGCCGAGCACGAGCCCAACGAGGACGGCTGCATTTGGGCGCCTTCTCGGAGGCCGTACCCATTCGATGATCACCAGCCAGAACGGCAATATCGAAACGAGCAGCGCTGTCAGGCCTGACGGCACCACCTGCTCGGCCCACATCACCGCGCCGTTGCCGCCGAGAAGAAGGAAGCCGCCGGCGATTACAGCATTTCGCCAGTGCAATCGCGTTGGCCGCTGCGCCCCGCGATACCGCGCCCACGCGTAGAGCAGCGCTCCCGAGATCAAAAACCGAGTAGCGCCCATCAGAAACGGCGGGATCGTCTGGATCGCGTAGCGAATCGCGAGGTACGTCGATCCCCAGATGATGTAGATCGACGCGAAGGCAGCCACGATGTGCGCGCGCGGAACGGCTTTGTGACTCACGTGTGATCGGCGAGGGAGCTAAAAAATGGCGAGATCTAGTCGAAAGATTCCTTGCGACGTTCGCTTTTCTTGCGTGACTGTCGCTTCTTGGATTGCAGCCTTGCCTCTTTGGCGGCGCGGGTTGGCCGGGTTGGCTTTCGCTTCTTCGCCACGATGAGAGCTCGGCGAACGATTTCGGCGAGTCTTTCCTCGGCGAGCTCGCGGTTTCGCGACTGGCTTCGCATTTGGCTCGCGACTATTCGGATGCTACCAGTGCTAGTGAGGCGCGAGGCGAGCCTGGTGAGCAGTCTATTGCGCTGGTCGTCAGTGAGTGATCTGGATTCTGCAATGTTCCAGAAGATCTCGACACGTGACGAAGTCTTGTTTACGTGCTGTCCACCAGCGCCGGATGACCGTGAGACGCGAACGTCCAGCTCGCTGCGCGGAATCGACAGCGATGCGTCGATTGGGAGAAGGTTCTCGGGCGCAACGTGGCCGACGTCGGTCATCAGCGCCAGCGGAACAACTTGAGTGCAGCGAAGAAGGAAACGACTCCCCAAACGACAACGATCAGCAACTGCGGAGTAATCGCGGCCAGTGATGCGCCCTCGAGCATGTTGGCGCGCAAGGCCTCGTTCACGGCCGTCAGGGGAAGCATCCGAATGAACGGCTGCACGGCCTGCGGGAAGTTCGCCGACGAAAAGAATACGCCTGAAAAAATCCACATCGGCAGCATGATGAAATTAGCAATACCGGAGACGGC
>DATAHM010000057.1:0-4667 GCA_036263215.1 Gemmatimonadaceae bacterium | reverse complement strand
GCGTTGACGATTGCGTAGCCGGGCGAGCTCTCGGAGTTCGCATCGTTGACGAACATCCTGTTCGCCAGCGTCGCCTCGGTGACCAACGCGCTCATAAATCCGTGTAGCGTTGCGGTCGCCTGGAAAGTGCTCGACGGGATTCCCGGAATGCGGTTGCCGGCGTAATCAGCCGTGTCGACCGCAAAATCGACGAACCGATAGTTGGCATAGGTATAGGCGCCGGCGACGTCGATGCGGCCAAGCGTAGCGGCGCTACCAAGCTCGATGCCGCGGCGGGACGTCTGCCCGGCGTTGCGGAAGTAACGTCTACCCCCACCGCCTGGAATATCGTACGGAATCAGCTCGTCCCGGACGGTCGTCGCGAAGAGGGAGGCGTTGTACTGAACAGCGAACCGCGCCAACCCTTTGATTCCGATTTCATATGTTATCGAACGCTGCGGCTTCAACTCCCGGTTGATGCCTGCGGCTCCGCTCGGCTGATTCCCGAGCTCTGTCGCGGTCGGAGTCTCGAAGGCGGAGGAAATATTTGCGTACGCACTCTGGACGGGCGACAGCCGCGCAAGAAGGCCAACCATTGGACTAACCGCGTGTAGCAGTCTGTTGCCAGAATCGTCGGGATTGGTGGCCGTGATCAGGCGATCTTTCACCTGAAACTTCACTGCGTCGGCCCGCGCCGCACCGGTTAGCATGTAGCGCTGGCCCAACTGCAGCTCGTCCCGAAGATACGAGCCCACAGACGAAACTTGCTCGCGCTGATTGAGTGTTACGGCTCCGCGCTCGACCCCCGGATTGGGACAGGTCGACGTGGGAACGGTCGGCGCTGGGATGTCATTGCAATTGACGTAATTCAACCGAAGATCGTTTTGAAACTGTGCTTCGCCTCCGGCCGTGAGGCGATTATCGATCCCGAAAATCGACAGGGGAATGGTACCGCGCAGATTCCCGCCTGACGTAGTGCGACCAACATCGACAATTGCGAATGTGAGCGGGTTCGCGAGGGAACGTGTACCCGCGTACGCAGACGCTTCGATGTCACTGCGCACGCCGGCGTGGTGAGCAGTAACCCCAAGTTGCGATTGGGTGACTTCCTTCCGCGCAGCTTTGCGGACGGACAGCGGATCGGCCGCTCTCGCATCACTCTCGAATTGCGATCGGGTGAGAGCTCCGGGATTCTCCGCCAGCGGCGTATTGACGCCGAGCCATTCGAGAGCGTAGGAGTTCACCCCACGGTCCAGTGACATACGCGCAAAGCCGTTAGTCATTTTCTGCCGTGAATGGTCTCGATATCCATCGCTCTCCGTTCGTGCAACATTGCCCTGGTAGGCGAGCGTCCCGAGAATGCCGCCGCTTTTGGCGACCAGTCTTCTCGATCCGTTGGAGCCGTCCCAGTAACGCACCTCGCCCGAGACGGGGACCGGTAGAGGATCGCTGCTGCGGATGTCGACGACGCCACCTCCGGCGTTGCCGTAAAGCGAAGAGGCGCTCCCTCGCATGACTTCAATGCGTCCGACCGATTCAAGGTCGAGATAATCGACCGGGGTTTGTCCGTCGGGGAGGGTGAGCGGCAGCCCGTCGCGAAGTACCCGAATGCCGCGCACGCCAAATGCAGACCGCGCTCCAAACCCACGGATCGAGATGCGCGGATCCTGAGAAGGGTTGTTTCGATTTGAAACCGATAGTCCCGGCACCAGCCACAGGGCTTCGTCGAGCGACAGGTGGCGTTGCCCGGGCCGAGCGGAGTCAGGCGTCTGAACGGTGACTGCGAACGGGAGATCGAGGGTCGATCCACGGGTGCCTCGTCCGACTTCGACTGTTACCGTTGGCAGCTGAGTGGCGGCCGTGTCCTGAGCCCATGCGAGTGCGCCCGGTGCCGCTCCCGCGCACCCGACGACGCCAAACAACAACTTCCAATTCATGCTTCTATATAGTGGAGCGGCAGTGGCTCCTCAACACGCGCTAGCCTTCGTCGAGGACCTTGCGCACCGTCTGGAGGAGAGCCTCGGACGTAAATGGCTTCTGTAGGAAGCTCTTTGAAGGCTCTATGAAGCCGCGCCGGATGATGTCGTCGTCAGTGTAGCCCGACATATAGAGCGATTTAATGCGCGGCCGGATCCCCACGAGTCTCTCCACCAGACCGCGCCCGTTCATTCCGGGCATCACCACATCCGTCAGCACAAGATCTATGCGTCCCTCTTCCTTGCTGGCGATTTCCATTGCGGCGCGTCCGTGCTGCGCCGGAATCACGCGATATCCTTGTCTCTCGAGGATACGACAGGTGAGACCGCGCACCGCGTCTTCATCCTCGACGAGAAGTATCGTCTCCGATCCGTGCTTCCGTTTGTCGGAGCTGCCCTGTTTTTCCGCGGCTGGGCCAAACGCCGCCGCAGCGCTCACCTCCGGGAAGTACAACTTGAGCGCGGTGCCGAGGCCAGGCTCGCTGTAGATCCACACATAGCCACCGGATTGCTTGACAATTCCGTATACGGTGGCGAGGCCCAGCCCGGTGCCTTTGCCTGCCTCCTTCGTGGTGAAGAACGGATCGAACGCGTGCTCCCGTGTTTCCCGGCTCATGCCTACGCCAGTGTCGCTGACAGCGAGCATCACGTAGTGACCCGCGATGACTGGCGCATGTTCGCTCGTGTAGGTCTCGTCTAGAACTACGTTGTCCGTCTCGATGCTGATTTGCCCACCCTGTGGCATCGCGTCGCGCGCGTTCACGACGAGGTTGACGAGCACCTGTTCCAGCTGGCCTGGATCGGCGACGACGTAGCCACGTGCGCTGCACCGAGAGACGATGGTGATGTCCTCGCCGATTAAGCGCTTAAGCATCGGCTCGACCGTGCCAACGACGCTGTTCATGTCCAGAACGCGGGGTTGCAAAATCTGTTTGCGACTGAAGGCAAGCAGCTGTCGCGTGAGGGACGAAGCGCGCTCTGCAGCGCTTCTTATTTGCTTCACATCATCGCTCCGGGGGTCCGTCGGGTCGAACCCTTCCATGATGATCTCGGTGTTGAGCCGGATCACCGTGAGCAGATTGTTGAAGTCGTGCGCGATTCCGCCAGCGAGGCGGCCAACAGCGTCCATCTTTTGCGATTGGCGGAATTGCTCCTCGAGGTTTCGCCGCTCGGTGAGATCGATAGACACGCGCACGAATCCGAGCACATTGCCGGCGCTGTCGCGAACCGGCGCCGTAGTCAGCAGGGCGGGGAACGCCTTGCCCGATTTCCCCTGTACCAGGAATTCCCCAGTCCAGCTTTCGCCGGCTGCGGCACGCGCGACGATCTCGGCTCCGTGCTCTCGGAGAAATGGCGACGGCGTGAGCTCCTCGATCGTGCGGCCCACGGCTTCCTCACCCGTCCAGCCATAGAGATTCTCGGCGAATTTGTTCCAGAAGATGACGATGCCTTCCGGATCAGTCGCAACGACGGCTTGCTGCACCGCATTGAGCAGCTGGGCCTGGAATCGGATCGCAGCCTCCGAGCGGGTTCGCTCGGTGACGTCGGTGATGGCGCCGATCATTCGAGTCGCGGCACCGCTGCCGTCGCGCGCGATGTAGCCCTTGTCCACGACATTCGCGTAACTGCCATCTGCCCTGAGATACCGATACTGATCTGTCCAGTTTGTGCCGCCGTGCTCGAGAACTCCCTGTAGTCCGGCGATGACTCTCTCCCGATCGTCGGGATGGATATGATCGTACCACCACTGAATCTCGGGGAAAATGCGATTCTGTTTGTGGCCGAAAACGGTCTGAACGGAATCGTTCCAGACTACGGAGTTGGATCTGATGTCCCAATCCCAGATGACATCCGTCGTCGCGCGCGCGACAAACTTGAATCGCTCGTCTGTCGTTCTCACCGCGCGCTCAGCCTTTCGCTGATCGGTTACATCGACAACGACCGCCACGGCGGCAACCACTTTCCCGGCCTCGTCGACGACCGGCGATGCGCTCATCCGAACGTATCCGTCGGTGCCATCGCCACGCTGGATCCTGATTTCCTCGGCCGCTGTTGGCTGACTGGTGAGCACTGTGCGAGCGAGCGGCCACTCGACCGATGTATAGCGCGTACCGCTCTCGTGGAATCCAATCCACTCGTCGTAGCTCTTGAGATCGGATGCCGGTGCAAACGGCATTCTGAAGATTGCAGTCATCTGCGCGTTCACGGATATCAGCCGGCCTGACGGCGACTCGGCCACCACAACACCGACGGGCATCTGGTGCTGCACCGCGTGCGCAAGCGTTCTCTCCGCAACGAGTCGGAGCTGCGTGTCGTGCGTCGCGCGCTCGGCCACGCGTCGCTGAATTTCCGCGACCGCGGCGTGAGCAAACGCATACAGGGTGTCGAGCTCCCGCCGGGTCCACGCACGCGGGGTAACGTCAATTACGCAGAGCGTTCCAACGATCGATCCTCGATCGTTGGCGAGCGGGACACCGGCATATGATCCGGCGTGGATCTCCTGGCCTTCCAGTGGACGCTCCTTCGCCCAGTCGGAGACCGTGACCGCCTCACCCTTTTGCACAACCAAATGGCAAAACGTTTCGCCGAGCTTGTGCCAGCCCGGTGTTAGGCCGCCGGCAGCGGGGAAGACGCTTTTGAAGAATTGCCGATCCGAATCAACGAGCGAAAGGATGGCAGTCGGAGCGCCGACCGTCTGCGCAGCGAGACGGG
>DATAHM010000056.1:0-4912 GCA_036263215.1 Gemmatimonadaceae bacterium | reverse complement strand
ATGCACGCACCATCCGTCATGAACACGTTCGGGGCATCCCAAACCTGGTTGTGCATGTTCACCACCGACGTCTTCGGATCGCGTCCCATCCGCGCAGTGCCGGTCTCGTGGATCACGAGGCCCGGCGCGTTGTTCTCCTTGAACGTCCTGATGTTCTTAGCACCCATCGCCTCGAGCATCTCTGTCGCGGTCACCACCATGTCTTCCTGCATCTTCAGCTCGTTGTCGCTGTACTTGCAGTTGATGTGCAGTGCCGGAATTCCCCACGCATCCACTAGATGCGGATCGATCGAGATGTAGTTCTCGTGCCGCGGCAGCATCTCACCAAATCCATCGAACGACATCTCCCACGGGCCCAGATCACCAATGAGTGACTTCTTGAAGCTCGCGCCAAACCCCGGCATCGACGCTCCGCGATCCCACCCTGCGCGCTCGGCCCTTCCCTCGAAACCGTATCCCCGCTGGAAATCCGGATGCTTCGACTTCACGTTCCTGAATCGCGGGACGTAGATCGCGTCGGGACGGCGCCCGAGCTCGCGACGATCCTTCGCCCACGGCAGCTCGCCAGTCGCGCCGCCGCCCATGATGTGATCCATGAGATTGTGGCCGAGCTCTCCACTCGAATTCCCGAGCCCGGTCGGAAATTCCGGGGACAGAGAGTTCAGCAGAATACGCGTCGACTCGAGCGCAGCGGCACAGAGGAAGACGACCTTTGCCTTGACCTCGAACATCTCCTTCGTGTTTCCATCAACGACCCGAACGCCCGATGCTTTCTTCGTCTTCGGATCGTAAATCACGCTGTGCACGACACTGAACGGACGCAGCGTCAGATTTCCTGTCTTCCGCGCCGCAGGCAAAGTCGAATTCAGGCTGCTGAAGTACGAGAGTGTCACGCAGCCGCGATAACAGTTGCCGCACAGATGGCACTTCTGGCGGCCAAGGTGGTCTTCGGTGAGCACCGCGAGCCGCATGTTGGTGATGAGGCGCTCACCATTGAACTTCGTAAGCAGCACTTCTCTCGCCTTCTGCTCCGCGGCATTCAGCGGCCACGGCTTCAGGAATTCACCGTCAGGAAGCTGGGCCAATCCTTCGTGGCGTCCCTGAATTCCAACGAATTTTTCGACGTAGCTCCACCACGGCGCCATGTCCTTGTAGCGAATAGGCCAGTCGACTCCAACACCTTCACGCGCGTTCGCCTCGTAGTCGAGATCGCTCCAGCGAAAAACGCAGCGCCCCCACATGATCGACTTGCCCCCAACCTGCCGTCCGCGAATCCACGAGAACGGTTTTCCCTCGGGCGTCGAATATGGATTGTCGAGATCGTTGACAAAGAATTTGCTCGCATATTCGTCGCACGCGCCGCACTGGCTCTGAATCGGTTGATATCGCTCCTGCTGATGGCGATTCCCCATGCCGCGATAGCGCTTCTCGAAGGGCATCACGTGCTCGCGGTAATCGATGGCCGGGTCGATGGGACGCCCCGCCTCCAGAACTATCGTCTTGAGCCCGTGCTCCGTGAGCTCCTTAGCTGCCCACCCGCCGGAAATTCCGGATCCGACGACGATCGCATCGTAAGTATCAGCCATCGTCAGACCCTCGGCGTGAATGGGACGTTGCCGTCGTAGCCGTTGAAGAACATCTGCGTCTCGAGCACGTCGACCTGCACCGGCTCCGAGGTGAAGTATCCGTACACCGTGAGAGTCTTGATTCGATCGAAGGCGTGAGCGGCGCCGATTTTCTGAGGACGTTTCGCGTCGAGTCCAGTCAGGAATTCACCTCGCTTCACTTCGGTCAGCTCGAGGAAGCGCGGCGAACCCATCGCGACGGCCTGAACGTCCATGTCGTTCAAGCCGGCGAGAAATGCGTTGCGCTCGTCATCGCTCGCCCACTCGGTGAGGATCAGGTCGATGAACTCGGGCACCTTCACATCGGTCGCTCCCGGCGTGTCCGTCCGCGGGATGATCATTTCGGCGATCATCGTCACCAGCTTCTGCTGATCCGGATTCAACGTTCGAAAAGGAACGTCAGCCAGACGACGGTGAAGATCCGCGCCCAGCTTGATCGCTGCCTCTGCGTTGCGTGGAATGAATGGAAGGGCGAGCGCGGCGCCCAGGAATTTTACGACTTCGCGTCTTTGCATTTGGCTGGGAGAAGGTCTACCTGCGCGTTCTCAAAACCGGGAGTTCGAACGTAGGACGCGGACCTTGACGCGTCAAGAAAAATTCTTCCGACGACCAGGCGCCTGTCAGCCACCACTCACTGCAGCGAGGACGAAAATCGTTGCGTCGCTTGGCACCCGCGTATCGAGACCGTCGAGAAAGCGGATGTTCTCGCCATTCAGGAAAATGTTGACGTGTCGCCGCACAGCGCCGCTCTCGTCTATGATCCGGTCGAGGGATCCCGGTGACTCCCGCCCCGCTTCACGCAGGGCCTCTGCTACAGTTCCGCACGACGCGTCGATTCTCACCAACGGGTTTGGATTGGTGGCAGAGCAGAAGACGTTCGGCAGCTCGACGGTAATCACGCGCTGCCCGTCATTCCCGTTTTGACACACACGATGGGCGGGAGGCCATCTGCCATCTCGGTCCATGATGCGCCCGAGTCGCGAGAGCCGAACAGTTTCCCGCTGCGCGTGCCAAAATAAATTCCCGCTGAGTCGAAGGAGTCGGCGCTGAGCGCGTCGCGAAGAACGTTTTCGTAGGCGTCGCTCTGCGGCAATCCGCGCGTCAGCGGCTCCCAGCTCTGTCCTGCGTTCCTTGTGCGATAGACGCGCAGCTTTGCCTCGGGGGTCGCGCGAAACATGTCCGCCTCGATCGGGACGATGTAGACAGTATCCGGATCGTGGGGATGCATCTGCATTGCGAACCCGAAATCCGACGGGACGCCGTTCGCGATGTCGTGCCAGCTGTCGCCCCAGTCGTCGCTCCGGTAAAGGCCCCAGTGGTTCTGCAGAAATAGCCGACCCGGCCGATCCGGATGCTGCACGACCTTGTGCACGCATTGACCGAATTCTGGATAACGCTGCTCCGGCGGCATGAACTGGGCGCGCACACCGGCGTTGCGCGCGCGCCACGTCTTTCCACCGTCGTCGGTTCTATAAACGCCGCCAGTCGACATCGCGATCAACATACGCCTGGTGTTCGTCGGGTCGAGCACGATGGTGTGGAGACACAATCCACCACCGCCGGGCTGCCATTTCGGTTGGTGCTCGTGATTGAGCAGACCTTTGTTGGGTTGCCAGGTTTCGCCCCCGTCGCGAGACTCAAACAGGGCCGCCGGCTCAACCCCGCAGTAGAGAACGTTCGGCTCGCTCGCGCGGCCGGCGGCGATCTGCCAAATCTGGGCGAGCGCTCGGCCCGAATCCTCGGGGAAGCGAACGGCTTGCCGTTCCGGAGAGCTCCACGTTACGCCGAGGTCGTCGCTGATCCTGAGTGTTGGACCCCAATGCATGCTCGTCGCGGCTGCGTATGTGCGCGAGCGTCCTCCGCGCGTGTCGTGCAGCATTGCGTACACCGCTTCGCCACGGAAATGCGGGCCGTCGACCGTCCACTTCTTGCGCGATTCGTCAGCGCGAAAAATGAATGCGCCTTTCATTGTTCCGACAAGCACCAGCGCCTGGCGACCGCTGGTCCGTTTCTGCGCTGCAGCTTTCGGCCGCGCACTCTGCGCGCGCTTCGGTGACGATGAACGAGCTCTAGTCGAGCTGGCGCTCCGTCGTTTCCCCGATTTCGAAGTGGTCCGTCTCTTGGTTTTGGTCGCAGTTCTGACAGGCATTGGCCCTCCCTGAGTCGCTCGCCAAGATGCGAAGGCACAAAGCGCGGGGGAAGACTATCTAGGCCCCAGCCGACGGCGTTTCACGAGGGCTGGTGATCGCCCACAAGATGAGGTAGAGGACCGCTCCGGGCATGAATCCCGTAAACACGGTCGCAAAGGCGGCGAACCACCGCATCATCGTCGGATCGACGTTGAGTCTCTCCGCCAATCCGCCGAGGACGCCCGCAAAAACGCGGTTGGTCGACGAGCGCCAAAGACGCGGTTGGACGGTAGTCGATTTGGAGACAGAGGCGGGGTCGGGTGGACGAGGCACGATCTTTCTCTGCGGACGTTTATGTGAAGGTCAACTGCAACTGAACGGGCGTGAGCTCCAAGTCAGTTAGTCGGCAGTTGGTCAGGTCACTACGCCCAGACTTACTTCCTGGGCCTTACAGCCACTGCCTGTGCCACGAATGGCGACTAATAGAGTCCCGACGTCGTGAGCTTGCAAACTAATAACTAACTGGCTTGGAGCTCTCGCCCGTTCAGTTGCAGTTAAAAGCTCTCACGCGAGCTGACAGAGTCATATCTCCCAATTCGATAAAACTATCCCATCCCCGCGGGGCCTGACCTCTGGATACTCGTGCACCGCCATCCTCAAATCGGTCCACCTGACGCGCGCGCCCCGCGACATCAACTTCCGATAAACATCGCTGTACTGACCCTGCACTCTTATCGCGACCCGTCGGCCGCCCCTGGCCCTCGCGTGCGCGCACAGCTGCGTCACCAGATGATCGAAGTCGGCTTCGCTCCGCGCCACCATTTTTAGCACGCGCACTTCCTCGGTGGCGCGGCCTTCCACCAGCGGTGCCACATGACAGATCGCGTACGCGACAATTTCGTTCCCCTTCCGCACGAACAGCGTATCGCCGAGCTCGTGCTGCGCCGTCAACACGATTTCACGCGTATAGTCGTAGCCCGGCGCAAGTTGGTCGAGCGCGCGCCGACATTGATGGAGCGCCAGCTCTCGCTCGTGGGGATTGAGCGACGACATGAGCGTTGATTGCACGCCGCTCCGCGCCGCCTCCAGCGTCAGCGTCACGGTGAGATGACCGGGCGTGAATCCGAGCGACGAATAAAATCCTACGTTATCCATGGT
>DATAHM010000055.1:0-3834 GCA_036263215.1 Gemmatimonadaceae bacterium | reverse complement strand
CTCGTGCCTTTCGAGACGTCCGAGCTCCGAGAGGATCTCGTAGAAGTCGGTATCGGCGTAATCGCTCTCCTGGGTGGAAATGGTATTGGCGAGGCTGTCGAGGATGAATGAAAACTCGCAAGCCATCGGATCACCTCGGGCGTGAACTGCTTTCGCAAACCTCTCATCCGGCTGCGATGCGTAATCTTCGAGGAGATACTGGCCGATCAAGGCTGCTTCACTCACGCCGGTTGCCGGCGCATCCCAGGTTGTGAGGATGTCCTGTCGAAAGCTGAAGTAATCGAGCAGCTCCGCCGGCGTTCCAAAGTGTCGCGCGATCTCGAAGTAGTCGCTGTCGCGCAGGATGTGTACGAAGTCACCCCTCTTGTTTCGCTTGAATCGCGCCGCTCTGAAAGCGCGCGTTCTCGGCGGCACGCGGTAGATGATGACGCTCACGAGCAGCTCGGGATCTTTAGGCGTTACCAGCACGCGATGACCGAAGCCATTCACAAGCGAGAGTCCCATGTAGCTCGCCAGGAGCTCGCGAGTTCTCTGGATCTGCTTCACCCCACGACGGACGACGTGATTGACGACCCATTTCTCCAGATCGCCAAGTCTCGACGCCACTTTCTGCTCGCGCTCCATGATCTGAAACACGAAGCCAATCTCGTCCATCATCACGACTCGATCGGCGAGCGCCTTATCGTCCGTCGTGAGCACGGGAAGCTGCGTGGTCGGGAACGAGAATGCCTTCAGGAATACGTTGCCGCTTTGCTGAGCGATGAATTCCTGAAGAAGAGTAGTGGCTGCCTCGGTGCTGTCAGTCACTCAAAATCGCCGGGGCTGCCATTCCCAGGCCAGAAGCAGCGCTGCGCCAACCACCCCGGTAAGGACGCAGAAGAGATACACCATCCTCACGCTTACGAGGTCGTAGAGCGGATTTGCCATCGAAAACGGACGGAACGGACGCATGTCGGAGTGCATGATTCCGTCCAGCACAACGTGAAATAGTCCGCCGAAAATTCCGCTGGGCAGCGCCACCCACAATCGGTATTCGGCCGCGAGCTCCTCGCGAACTACATCACGTGGCCGTGCGAGCCAGGCGCCAGCCCGCGAAACGATCAGCCCGCAGAGCAGGCCGATCATTCCGCCGACGACGAAAGTGTGCATCTCGCGGTGAATGGGAAAGTCGTCGCGCAGCAGATGGTAACCCGACTCGATGTCGATCACAGCCTGCGCCAGCGAGTACGCCGCCATCGAAAACTGGCGCGGCGCAGCCGCCTTGATCAGGAGCCCTGGTCCGAGGTGGAACGGAGTGGCTGGCATACCTCAGCCAATTTACTTGCGCCGGCAAGAAGTCGAGGTTTTCGCTGCTAGAAATCAAGGTTGTGCAGATAGTTGAAATCGATGCGCGCGCTGGCGAGTTCGTCTTTGCCGTTCTCCTGCTCCACGTACAGCGGCTTCTGCGCGATGTCAGGGATCGCGGCAAGAAAGCGCTTGAAGTCGAAAATGCCGGTGCCGAGCTCGGTGTCCTGCTTGCGGTCAGCTTGCGCGTCCTTGAGGTGAAACGACCAGTAGCGATTCTTGTAGCGATTCAGGTACGCCATCGGATCGCCGCCACCGAGGATCATGTTTCCGGTATCGAGCTGCAGTCTGACGACGGATGGATCGGTCCGTTCGACGAATACGTCGTACGGGATCTGTCCGTCCAGCGGCGGCATGTGGTCGGACTCGTTATGGAAGGCCAGCCAGATCCCGGCCTTTCGCGCCGTGGCGCCGGCGGTGTTGAAGTGATCCGCCCACTCCTTCCAGTCGTCCAGGGTCATTCCGAGATCGGCGCCCAGACTCGGAACGATGAGATACTGGTGACCAAGCAGCTTCGCGGTCTCGAGGCTGCGCTCCCACCCGATGATGATCGTGTCGGGCGAGATATGCGCTGAAGGTGCACGCAAGCCTTCGTTAGCGAGTATGGTTCGGAGCTGCTGCGGCGTCCGGCCGAAGTTATTGAAGGACCATAGCGCTTCGACATCGGTGTAGCCGATGGCACGGATGGCCGCGAGAGTGCGGTCGGGATCCGCGGCCATCGCCTTCCTGACGGAGAAGAGCTCGAGACCGATTCGGTCCAGCCGCCGTGCAGCGAAGAGGCGGTTTGGTGCGGCCGCAACGCCTAGCCCGGCCGCGGCCATCGATTGTACGAACGCTCGTCGATTCATAGCGATTGAGTAGGGTGAGAATTGGGGTTTTGTTTGTGCGGTGGGGCCAGATGTTGATAGCAGCCGGGAACGCGTTCCGCCAGTGGAAAAGCGCCGACTGAGCAGCCCACAGCAATAGCAGACGGTCTTGCGCGCGGGCCGCTGTTCTGCCAAGTATTGCGCGCCAATCGCCAACCCGGAGCAACGATTCACCAGCGCGACGAGCAGGTGACCAGTAGCTGGTATAGTCTAATTCTGCGCGACGTGCACTTCTGGGTGCCCGTCGTGGTTCTGGTCGCCGGACTTCTCGTGCTTCGGTGGATTTCGTGACGGCAGCGCCTGAGATAGCGTCCGTCGCTTCCGAGCCACGCGCCCTGGATCCGCGCCGTCTGCGGACTTTGCAGAGCGTCGGGATGTTGTGCGGACTGACTGCCGGCGCCTGGCTCGGCGCCGCCGAAGCTCCGACCAAGCTTGTAACGCTCGGACTCTCTCCAGTGGTCATCTCTCTCGCCATGGTGATCGGAGTGTTCCTGGCGCGGTGGACGCTACCAGCGCTCATCCAGGGCACATCGTACGTCGCTGCCGACCTGCGCGAAGCCCCTCATCTGATCGTGTGGGCTGTGCTCGCTGGCTGCCTGTGGGCGGTTGCCAATACCCTCACGATCTTTGCGGTTCGAAACGTCGGTCTCAGCATCGCGTTCCCGCTCTGGAACAGCAACAGTCTGCTCGGAATTCTCTGGGGGATTCTTTTTTTCCAGGAGCTGCGTGGAGCGGATTGGCGGCGGTGGGCGGGAGTGCTTGGCGGCGCACTACTCATGTTCGGTGGAGCGACGGCGCTGGCGGTGGCCTCGGCGGCACAAGTACCCGCACACGACGCACTCCGCGGCATAGTTGCCGCCTTGTCGGCCGGCGTGCTCTGGGGCACGATGTACATCCCCTACCGGAAGGCTTACCTCACCGGCATGAGCCCGCTCTCTTTTATCACTTTCTTCACCGTCGGCGAGCTCGCGATGATGACGGCGCTTGCGCTGACTTATTCTGGCGGGCTCACGCCACTCATCCAACAGCTCTCCGGCGCGCGCCACGTACTCTTCTGGCTACTCGCCGGGGGATTCGTTTGGGTCGTTGGAGATCTCTTCCAGCAGTACGCCGTAAAGTACGCCGGCATCACTCGGGGGATCCCGCTCTCCAACACCAATCAGCTGTGGGGACTGCTCTGGGGAATTCTGGTCTTCGGCGAATTGCGCGGAACACCGCACGCGGTATTGGCGCAGGTGATTACCGGCTCGATTGTCATGGCGATCGGAGCGGGAGTGATTGCGCTGTCCTCGGTCAGCCGAAAAGAGCACCTGCACTGGCAGGACGCCGCGGCGCGCGAAGGAGAGCGCTATGGTGTCGATCCCGGGTACACCCGCTCGCGTATTGCCGGTGAAGATGCGGGTTCCAGCCCCCGCCGAAGAACGTGGGTAGATGCCGCAGTGGTCATCGTCGCTACGGCGGTAATTGTCGGGTTCGCTCTTATTGCCAGGGCACCACAGATATCGCTCGACTGGCGCTGGGCGCTCGCGCTCGTCATCGCGAGCGTAGGGATTGTAGCCGCGGCCAGCAGCGCGCTCTGGAAGACCACTCGCTTCAATTGATGCGGATGTCCTTCACGCTATCG
>DATAHM010000054.1:0-4985 GCA_036263215.1 Gemmatimonadaceae bacterium | reverse complement strand
GTCGACCGATTCACGCATCACATCGCCGAGCTGACCGGTGACGGTAAGACGTCCCGCGCCGGGCATTCTGAGCGCTTCAATCACCATCAGGTCTCCGCCCGTTGCCGTCCACGCCATGCCCGTCACCGCTCCGATTTCGGGCTCCTGCTCCGCGTCTTCGAGCGTATAGGTCGGATTCCCTAGAATGTCCGTGACCATCGCGTTGTCGACGATCCACGCGCCCTCTTCGCCATCTGCTTTCTTGCGCGCGCGCTTTCGCATCAGTGCCGCGATGTTGCGCTCGAAGTTTCGCAGTCCGGCTTCACGCGAATATCGATTGGAGATGAATCCCAGCACTTCGTCCGTGAACTGAATGTCCTTGTCCGTGATGCCGTGATCTTCGAGCAGCCTCGGCAACAAATATCTCCACGCGATCTCAACTTTCTCTTCCACGGTATATCCGAGGACGCGAATGACTTCCATGCGGTCGCGGAGAGGTGCCGGGATGTCGTAGAGATTGTTGGCCGTGCAAATGAAGAGTATGCTCGACAGGTCGAACGGCAGATTCAGATAGTGATCGACGAAGTTCGAGTTCTGCGATGGGTCGAGTACCTCGAGCATTGCCGCGGTAGGATCTCCGGATGGCCCGCCGCTGGTCATCTTGTCGATCTCGTCGATCATAAGAACGGCGTCTTTCACACCCACTCGGCGTAACGACTGGAGGATCAAACCAGGCATGGCGCCAACGTACGTTCGCCGATGTCCCCTGATCTCAGCTTCGTCGCGCACGCCGCCCACAGAAATTCTGTAAAACGCCCGTCCAATCGACGAGGCAATCGCTTCACCGAGCGATGTCTTACCGGTTCCCGGCGGACCGACAAAGCAAAGAATGGGTCCATGCGGGTCACCACCGCGAAGCTTTCTGACTGCGAGATATTCGGTGATGCGCTCCTTGGCCTCCTTGAGCCCGTAATGCCGGGAATCGAGGAGCTCCTCGACTTTCTTTAGCTCGATGACTTCGTCCGTGGTGGATTTCGCGTTCCATGGTAGCGCGAGCATCCAATCGAGATACGTGCGAATGACCTGATACTCGCTGGATGCGGGCGAGAGGTTACGCATCCGCTCGATCTCGCGACGGCCTTCCTGTGCTGCCTTTTCCGGAAGGTTGGCCTCCTCGAGTTTCTTTAGAGTCTCGATCGATTCCTTTTCGCCCGGGTCGCCTTCACCGAGCTCGGATTGAATGGCGCGCAGCTGCTGTCTGAGGTAAAACTCGCGCTGGTGCTGCTCGATTTTGATCTCGGTCTGCCGCTTTACGTCCTCCGCTACCCGAGCGCGTCCGACTTCACGCTCGACCCTTCCCAGCAGGAACTTGAGCCGCTGGCCAATGTTGAGGCGCTGCAGGATCTCGTCTTTATCGGAGACCTTGAAATTGAGGTTCGTGGCAGCGAGATCCGCGAACCGGCCGGGATCCGAGATATTCATCTTGAGGATCGCCGGTACCTCGTCCGGGATACGATCGATGAGCTCGGCGAGGGTCTCCGCTCCGGTCACGATACGCGAGATCAGATCATCGACCTCATTGGGATCGGGCGGAATCTCCTTCGCCGGCTTGATCCGAACGATCGGGAAGGGCTCGACCTGAACCACGCCTTCAACCACTATCCGGCGGAGACCCTGGAGGGTGATCTGAACCGTCTCACCCGGCAGGTTGATGCGCTCGTGAACCCGCGCTGCGACTCCCACTCGGCCGACGAATCGTTCCGGGTCAAGGACGTCGTCGTGGTCCCCCGTTGCGACGACCAAACCCACAATCAGGCCCGACTGCTCGTTTGCGCGAAGCAGTGAGAGGTTTTCAGGTGCTCCCATCTGGACCGCAATGGTGCCCAGGGGATAAACAATGGTTGATCGAAGCGCCATGAGCGGCAGCGTCGATGGAATTTCAGCCTGCAGGATGTCGTCTCTACGCTGCGTTGCCGCCATGCAATCTCTCTCTAGCCGGGTTGTGCGTCAGTTGTTTCAGAAGTTAACGGCGCCTAAGTTTAAAGGCTATGTTCGAAGACCTCAGTGAAAAGCTCGAGGCCACTTTTGCTCGCTTACGCGGGCGGGGTGTCCTCAGCGAAGCCGACATAAAAGAGGGCCTCCGTGAAGTCCGCCGAGTGCTGCTCGAGGCAGACGTCAACTTTCAATTGACGCGTGAGTTTCTCGAACGTGTCGAGAGAAAAGCGAAGTCGGGAATTTCAGCGCTCAGCACCGTCTCTCCCGGCCAGCAGCTGGTCAAAGTCGTTCACGAAGAGCTCATCGAGATGCTCGGCGAGCGTCGCGAGGGGCTCAAGCTCAGCACTGTTCCGCCTTCAGTAGTGATGATGGTCGGCCTGCAGGGCTCCGGAAAAACGACCACCGCGGCCAAGCTCGCCCGGAAGCTCAATGCCGAGGGCCGTTCAACGCGCCTGGTTGCCGCGGACGTGTACCGTCCTGCCGCCATCGACCAGCTCGAAACGCTCGGACGGGAGCTCTCGATTCCCGTGTACGCGGATCGCAGCACTACCGATGTCGTGAAGATCGCCCGCGCTGGTGTTGCCGAAGCGCTTAAAGAGCGTGACCGCGTTGTCATCATCGATACCGCGGGGCGATTACAGATCGACGAAGCGATGATGGACGAGCTTCGGCGGCTGAAGGATGCCCTACATCCGACCGAGATCCTCCTCGTCGCTGACGGAATGACGGGACAGGACGCCGTAAAGATCGCGCAGGGGTTCGATAGCGCACTCGACGTGACCGGAGTCGTCCTCACGAAGATGGACGGTGACGCCCGTGGTGGTGCGGCGCTCTCGATCTACGGCGTAACGCACAAGCCGATCAAGTACATCGGCGTGGGCGAGAAACCGGACGCGCTCGAGGAATTCCATCCCGACCGTATGGCGGGCCGCATTCTTCAGATGGGCGACATCGTAACGCTCGTCGAGAAAGCGCAGGCCTCATTCGATGAAGCGGAAGCCAAGCGCCTCGAGAAAAAAGTTCGCAAGGAAGGGATGGACTTGAACGATTTCCTCAACAGCATGCGGCAGATCCAGAAGATGGGTCCGCTGGAGGGAATCCTGAAAATGCTTCCCGGCGTGAACACCAAGGCGCTCAAGCAGATGAAGGCGGATCCGAAGCGCATGAAGCACGTCGAAGCGATCGTTCTATCGATGACTCCCGAGGAGCGGAAGAACCCTTCGATCATCAACGGGTCGCGGAGGCTGCGGATCGCGAACGGTTGTGGGCGACCGATCAGCGATGTGAATCGGCTGCTGGACCAGTTCCGCGAGATGCAGAAAATGATGAAGAAGATGGCTGGAGGGGGAAGGATGGGCATGCCGACCATGCCGGGAATGTTTGGCAGATAGTATCTACTAAACTTCCAGCGCGACGTGGACTGCAACTGAACGGGCGAGAGCTCCAAGTGGAATAGATGTCAGGTGCAAGGTTAGGACGCCGGGACTCTACTGGCGGCATTCGTAGCACATGCAGTTGCCCTGAGGCCACTGAGATAAGTCTGGGCGTCGTGAACTAGCGACTGTCGACTACTGACTTGGAGCTCTCGCCCGTTCAGTTGCAGTTTAGAACTTCACAAGTGCCGAGATGCCAGATATCAGGTACCAGTATCGGCCGTCCACAATTACATTAGTTCGACGAAGTAGTGCCGGGTGCGCGCCGGAATCACCGGTGACGCGAGGAGCCCGTTGCGGACGCACAGCGTCCACGCCAACACCAATCAGGGAGCAGCACAGATGGTAAAGATTCGCCTCCGCCGAGTTGGGCGGAAAAATGCGCCGTTCTATCGCATTCTCGTTGCGGACTCGCAGAGCCCGCGTGATGGGAAGTTCATCGAGATCATCGGACAGTATGCTCCCCGACAGAGTGAGGGCTCGCTCCAGGTCAACGAGGAGCGCGCGAACTACTGGCTGGGCGTTGGCGCTCAGCCTACCGATACCGTTCGGTCGCTCCTCCGGCGCGCCGGTATTCTGAAGCGGCGCCACGAGCAGAGGCTCGGGATCCAGCTCAAGGCTGCGGCGGTGCCCGTCAGCGAGCAGACGGACGAGCCGGCCGCAACCAGCGCCTAAGGCGCACGAGCCGTGTCCGAGCCCGAGTACGCGATCGTCGGGCTGATCCGCAAAGCGCAGGGGATTAAGGGAGAGGTAGTCGTCGAGCCTTTCACCGACAAGCCGGACGTGGTCTTCGCGTCCGGCAGTCGCGTTTTTGCGGGTACGACCGACGGAGACCCTGCGGTCACCCACGATGTCATGGGCGAGGCCCAGATCCCCACGCTCACCGTTGCCTCCTCAAAGCCCTTCAAGAAAGGAATGATCGTCCAGTTCGAGGAGCTCCGCGACCGGGACAGCGCCGAGCTTTGGAGAGGCCGATACCTCCTCGCTCCATTCAGCGAGCTTCCGCCGCTGGAAGAGGATCAGGTCTATCTACACGACCTCGTTGGAATGAAAGCCGAGGGCGTTGGCGGAGATCCGATCGGGAGCGTGTCGACGTATTACGAGCTTCCGCAGGGAATTATGCTGGACGTAAAGACCACACGGGGCAGCGTGCTCATCCCGTATCGTCCCGAGGTTATCGCGAGGGTCGATGTCGAGGCACGAACCATCGTCATCGATGACAAGCTCGGCTTTCTGGATGACGCGTCAACAGCGCCGGACTGACATGTGACGCTCAAAATAAATGTCGTCACGATCTTTCCCGAGTTTTTCAACGGTCCGCTCGGTCTTAGCATCCCGTCACGCGCGGCCCAGGCGGGAAGTGTCTCCTATAATCTCGTCGATCTGCGGGATTTCACGCATGACAAACACCGCACGGTGGACGACGCTCCTTATGGGGGTGGTGCGGGCATGGTAATGAAGCCGCAGCCATTCTTCGAGGCGGTGGAGGCGCTGAACGCCAGGCCACCCATAGTCCTGCTTTCGCCGAGGGGGAAGGTGTTCTCGCACGACGATGCGGTGCGGTTTGCGGAAGGCGAA
>DATAHM010000053.1:0-7172 GCA_036263215.1 Gemmatimonadaceae bacterium | reverse complement strand
CCCTGCGCGTCTTGTTTCATTCCGTCGAACCGCTCCAGCTTGACACCCTTCTTCGCGAGGTCGCCCGCGGTGTCGGTGGCGTTCATCACCCTCCAGCCGAGGATGGTAAAGGGTGCCGGCCGGAAATCCTTCACCTGAGAGACATTCGCAACGCGGACGGTCGTTCCATACGCGTTGAACACGACCGCAAAAGCATCCTCACTCACAAATTCGAGTCCGAGAGTCTGCTCGTAGAATTGGCGAGCCTTCGCGGGATCACGTGTTGGCACGAATGCAATCAAATCGGCCGAGCCGAGCATCTTTCCTCCGGATGACGCCATGCGGCATACTAAGCGATAAAAAAAGCCCGCGCCAATCGGCGCGGGCTTTGGTGTTTCGAAGCGATGCTTCGCCGCAGCTAGTGCAGCGTGATCGCAAGTCCAATCTGGCCGACGTTCGCGTCGTTGTTGTCGCTCTTCATCGCGAATCCGTTCCAGTATGGGGTGATGCTGGTGTTGCGGCCAACGCGATAATCGTAGCCGAGGCCAAAGATTGCGCCGGCGCCGTTATCCGTAGCGCTGAATCCGCCGACCGATGCTCTGATCGAGGCTCCGCCGATGCCGCCGGTGAGGAAGAATCCACCGGTTGCTGAAGGGTAGAAGCGAACGCGAGCATCCAGGGTCGCAACCGTCAATCTGCCGCCCTGCTCGGACTTGCTCCATCCTGAGCTGCCGACGCCGAGCAGCCAATGCGGCGAAAGCGTACCACCGAGTGAGATGTCGCCGGACATGCCGTTCTCGCGCGATGTACCGTCCTGGGTGCCGAGCGAGCCCATTCCGAGCCCACCGCTGAACCAGAAACCTTCGCGCGTTTGCGCGTGCTGCGCCTGCGCCGTCGTGGCAGCAAACGCTGCAAAGACGGCCACCAACTGAGCGATCCTCTTGAGTGCCATTCTGTCTCCTTTGTGTGTGCGGGAGTTCGGTTTTGGGAACCGCGATCGCGTTCCCGGGTGTCCCGCTCAGAAGGGACGGAACTGAGGGGCGATAGGCAACAGGTCCGCCGCTCCGCGAACGTACGCCGATGCGCAGTACGACTATCGTCGCAACCTGCCGCCTACCGGCCCAGCGCTGTCCTCGCTGCGCGCGCTCTTGCTGCGAAGGCTTTCGCGTCCGCAGGCGAGAAGCTTTCCATCAACGGCCCTTTCCCGATCTCGACGTCACGAAAAACCTCGTCTCCGTTCGCGCGCACAAGCATCAAACGGCCATCCTGGTACTTGGCATCGGCAAGATCGCGCAAGTGATACGCGATGCCGTGGTCGAACAACGGGACGAGAGCGCCGAGTGCCATGCGCGCAAAGAGCTTGTTGGCGGTGCCCTGGATGGTGTCAGTTACAGCACGGGAGCTCAGATGCGCGAGACCGCGATCCGTCATCTGTGCGACAATGGTGGTGTCCATTAGAAGCAGCTGCGCCTGGCCGTCTCTGCTTACTATCGAGAACCGCGCAGCACTCGGCTCCTCGCGATCGACGATGTGCGCAACCGAATCAGGAACGTGGACACTGACGTGAAGGCTCGTCGAGTCCTGCGCGCGCGCAGTTGAATGCATTATGGCGAGTGTGACAGCCAGAGCGTACGGCACGAGGGTGTTCACGTTCATGCGATTCTCGAGAGTGGGCTACAGGATGATACGCACCCCCGCGCCAGTGAGTTTCGGACCTTCAGCAGCTAATTTTGAGCTCAATCGTGACTATCGACGGAAAACCCCTCTCCAAGTGGTCCGCGCGCCGAGTAATTATTGCGTGCGCGCTGTGGCTGGTGGGGGCGCCAGTGCTGGCCGTGATCGGGTTGATCCTTGCAGGACTGATCGCGGCCGCCTTATCAGGCGATCAAAAGCTCGGGTTTTCGGCGCGCCTGGATAACTGGTCACTCTCGTGGCTCTTCCTACCGCCGTTGGTGCTGGTGGGCGCATGGCTCTTCTCGAAGCGCCGAGATAAATAAGAAGCTCCGCGTCTGCCGCTTGTGCCTAAAGGTCGATCGTCAGCTTGATCCTCACTACGGGATCCCATCGCTCGCATGTCGTCACATCAGTCGCTAACAGAAGCGGCAGCTCGATGGTCGGCGTGGCCGGAGTACTCGCCGTTGGCGGCGGCGAATCGACACGGCGTTCGAGCACGGGATGCGCGCAGCCGGCGACGGCGGCGCAAAGTAATAGGGCGAATTTCATCTAGGATTCATTAAATCAGCGCTAGAAGTACGTCGGGTGGGTCAGCGCACGAAGCGCATCAGGTTACCGGCGATCGTTCGAAATTCAGCGTCCGTGAGCGGCACTTTGCTGCGGAAGATCTCCCACCCCGAGCGGATGCTGCCGCCCGGCGGATTGAGATCCGAGCCATATAAGACGTGCGACGGGCCGACCTGACGCGTCCGCTTTGCGACCAGCGCGGCTTCGTCAGGCGTAGTCTCCTCGGCGACGATCGTCGCAACGTCGAAATAGAGATTGCGCATTCGCGGGTCGTGCCGCTCGGCGGCGTCGCCGAATACCGCCATCACTTCATCTGCCTGAGCCGGATAGCCCGGGCCGGAACCCCCGAAGTGCGCGACGACGATCTCGATTGTCGGTGCCGCGGGAACGACCTTGTCGAGGAACAGTCGCGCATCCTCGGCGCCGTAGTTGCGACCCCCGCGGGCGCGCATGTGCACCAGCACCGGAACACCGAGTCGCTCGGCGAGACTGAATACTCCGACGACACTTGCGGCCTGCGCGGAATCCCGAAGCGAAATGCCGCTGTTCCCCAGGTGCAGCTTGATGCCTTTCATTCCCGGAAGGCGAAGGCAGCGCTGGAGCTCATCGAGCGCGGCCTGGCGCAACGGATTCGCGCTGCAAAACCCGATCAGACGCCCCTCGGCGGCTGACACCTGCGCCGACGTCCAATCGTTCTCGGCTCGTGTGAGGCTGTCGGGGTTATTGAGCTTCTTCCGCTCGTCGGCGAAGGTGTAAGCCACGGAAAGCACGACAGCTTTGCGAATCCCCGCCGCGTCCAATTCGGCGAGGAGCGCGCGGCCGTCCCGCTCCGGCAATTTTGCGATTGGCGCGAATGCGGGACTCACTAGATGCTGGTGATAATCGACGGCCGGGACAGACCGGTCGCCTGACACAACACTTCGGGCGGTTTGGCTCCGTAGAGCACCTGGAGTCTGGCAGCCCGCCACGGTAAGGAAGATGAAAGCGGCCTCAGGCAGTCGGCGCGCTTTCAGGATCGTGCTAGCGACTTGCATTATAGATTCACAGTTGGCAATGAAGTAAACTGGGTGACCTCGGCCCCGGTGCGGCAGCACTTTGCTCCCGTCCATCACCGCACAAGAACCGAGGTCACCGGTGGAGAACGTATACGCCCGGGGACAACCTCACCAACGCAGTGGAACGAAACCTTGTTTCACGGCGTGAGGAATGGGTTCCAAGGCACGAAGGCCCGGCCGCTTCATGTCATTTCGTTCCCGCAAATCGCGCCTTCATGCCGCAGGGGTTCGTTCTGAAGACGTCCTATCGCTTACTCAGGCCAACGCTGCAAGACTTCATGCCATGAATTCCAGTTCAGTCGTTGTGCGTCAGGGGAGCGTGATAGTGTCGCGTAGCCGCGGGTGGCTGCTAGCCATTGCTGTAGCGACGGTCTACACTGCAGCTCAGACCGTGCGTCTGGCGCAAGTGATTCCGAACGTCCCGTGGGCGGAGCTCTATCTCTTCGAGCTTCCGGTTTGGCTCGGTGTCATCGCGATGAGCCCGGTAGTGTTCTGGCTAGCGCGGCGGCTCCCGCTATTTGGTCCGCACGCCTTTCGCAATTTCTTTGCGCACCTCATCCCCGGCGCTGTGGCGGTATCGCTGCAGTTCGTGCTCGTCGAGGCAATGCGCCGCTTCCTCGTCAGCCCATTCGTCATTCGTACAGGTATTGCGGCGACTCCGCCCGCCATCAAGTACGCGATGATGGACAGCGAAGCCTCGCTCCTCAAAGTCGCGCTGCTCGTGACGCAGATGTACGCCGTTTTCTGGATTCTCATCTACTTCGCGCTAGCCGCGTTTTACTACAGCTTCAAGTATCACCGCGAGCTCGGCGCGACACGACTGCGTTTCCAGGAGCTCCAGACACTGCTCGCCCAGTCACAGCTGAATTCGCTGAGGCTCCAGATTCAGCCACACTTCCTGTTCAACACGCTCAACACCGTCTCGAGTCTGATGAGCAGAGATGTGATGCTTGCCCGTCGCACGCTCGCCAGGCTGAGCGATCTTCTCCGTACTTCGTTGCGCGATTCGACAGTTCATGAAGTCCCGCTCGCAAGTGAGCTCGAGTTTCTCGATGCGTACCTCGAGATCCAGGCTGCTCGCTTTGGGCAGCGGCTCGTGACCGAGAAGCAGATCGACCCGGACGTTTCGCACCTCCTTGTACCGAGGATGCTGCTGCAACCGCTCGTTGAGAATTCCATTCGGCATGGGATGCGCGACGGAGAGCGACCACTTTCGGTGAGGATCGAAGCGGAGAAAGTCGATGCGTCGATGCGCATTCGAATTGTCGACAACGGCGCGGGCTTGGCGACGAAGAAACTTCAGGAGGGCGTGGGATTGCAGAACACACGCGAGCGTCTGAGTCAGCTCTACGGAGTAAATCAGCAGATGCACACCACCGCTCCGCCCAGAGGTGGATTCGAGGTTACGCTGATCATTCCTGCCCGAGCGTCGGCGCCGGGGAACATCGATCAGGCTCGCCGTGAAATTGCGTAGCATTATCGTCGATGATGAAGAAGCGGCGCGCACCCTCATCAAGGAGCTGCTCGCCGCCAGGCCCGACGTCGAGATCGTAGGCAGTTACGGCGATACCAGGCAGGCGCTGGCCGCAATCAGGCGCGAAAAGCCTCAACTTCTTTTTCTTGACATCCAGATGCCGGGTCGCGACGGTTTCGCGGTACTCGAGCAGCTCGGCCCGGAAGCACCCGCAGTGGTGTTCGTGACGGCTTACGAGCAGTATGCGGCCGAGGCCTTCGATGTCAGCGCAGTCGACTACGTGCTGAAACCTCTGGATGAAGAGCGCCTGCATCGCGCCGTCGATCGCGTGTTATCGAGACTGTCGCGCGGTGAGCAGCCCTCGAGCGAGAGCGCGGTCACGCAAATGCTGGTCGAGATGCGGAAGCAGCGCGACGATTACGTCAGGTATCTCCCCGTGCGCGGAAGGAACAAAGTGGTGCTGCAAAAGGTCGATGACGTGAGCTGGTTCGAGGCGGACGGCAAGTATGTCCGCCTCCACGTCGGAGCCGACCAGCATGTCATTCGGCACGCGATGCATTCCCTCGCCGCAAAGCTCGACCCCGCCAAATTCATACGAGTCAGCCGATCATCGATCGTGAACATCGAGCACATCACCCATCTGGAGCCGTGGTCCCACGGTGAATGGTCGCTGACGATGCGTGGAGGGAAGCGCGTGATTTCCACCCATGGCTATCGGAAGGAGTTGCAGCTGTTGCTGCGGGGCCGCTGATAATGCCGATCGATGAGCGTGCGAAAACAATACGGCCACTGAGTCGCTGTGGGTTTCCGGCAGACGCTGCGAGTCGCCCGCGGCACAGCTATCAGTGGCCGATTGCAAGGGGAAACCTAGAACTTGCGTCGCTTGAAGCGGATGGCTGTGGAATGAATTCGCGCGAAACGGCGCAGGCAGTTCCGGTTCGGGCATGAATAGCTCGGCACGCTGCTCGGCCATGACGGTGGCGGCGGTTGTTCTGGCCGCATGCGCATCGGGCGTTCACGGACCGTCATCCGTGTCCGGTTGGCGTGCGGATATCGCCAGCAGCTTATCTGCTGCAGATAGCGCCCTGGTCGCTGAGGTAGACTCATTCAGTCGGGCTCGCGTCGCGATGGATTCACTATCGGGGGTGGTACTGCTCGCGCACGATGGCCAATCGATTTACAGTCTCGCGGCCGGATTTGCGGATCGAGCTAAGAGACTCCCGAATCGACCAGACACCAAATTCAACCTTGCCTCCGTCGATAAGTATTTCACGCGAATTGCGATCTGGCAGCTGTCGCAGGCTGGGAAGGTTGCCACGTCGGACACGGTTGGACGATTCCTCCCCGATTACCCGAACGCCGAGGTACGGGCTAAGGTGACGATCGGGCAGCTGTTATCAATGCGATCAGGCATGGGTGACTTCGACGACGATAACGGTCGAACCTATCGCGCTGCGCTGCTACACCTTCGCTCTATCGATGACTACCTGTCGCTCTTCGCGAGAGACTCGCTGCATTTCGCGCCAGGCACGCGTGCGGAATACAGCAACGCCGGCTACGTGGTCCTTGGCAAGATCATCGAACGCGCGAGTGGGGAGAGCTACTATGATTATGTGCGACGGCACATCTTCGAGCCGGCAGGAATGAGGAACACGGGCTACTTCACGCGCGGTGCAGAAGTGCGAAACATGGCGACGGGTTACACGGTCGATCCGATCGTGGTCGGTGACACAAATCCGAATGCAACGCCGTTGAAAGAGCGAAGGCCGAACACCAGCCTTCTGGCATTTCGCGGCTCCTCGGCGGGAGGGGGATACTCAACGGCAGAAGATCTGCTCAACCTGTCGCGCGCACTGTTTTCGCACCGGTTACTCGGTGTGGCCTTTACGGATTCGCTGATGCGATTTCGAAACACGGGGCCAGGCAAGTTTGACTGGGATGGCTGGCTCGGCGGCGCTGAAGGCATCAATACCCTTTTTCTATTGTCGTCTACGGGTCATACTCTGATCGTGCTGTCCAACTATGATCCGCCGAGCGCCAATGTGTACCGTCCAAAACTGTGGGAGCAGTGGCTTCCACAGTGGCTGCGCCGCCAGTAGTCGCGACGATACACAACCGGCGACGCAGACCACAGGAAGCTGCGTCAGTGGCTGGCGGCAGGTATCTCGACGCCGAACTTCTCTGCATACTCGCCGTTCAATCGCTGCCACGCCGGCAGCCGCATGACATCGGGCCCCACAGTGCGCCCGATCGGGTGGCCAGCGAGATAGCGATCGAGTACGTCGAAGCAGATGTGCCAGCCAGCGGCGCCCATCGAGATGTAGCGGCGATCGATGTTGTGCCAAAGGGTGAGACGCGTGCCGGCACCGGAGGGCTCGAGCTGCCACCGAATATCGTTGCCGCCCCACTTGTACTCGAGGGCT
>DATAHM010000052.1:0-20714 GCA_036263215.1 Gemmatimonadaceae bacterium | reverse complement strand
GTCCGCGTCTGAACCGTTGACGCAGCGCCCAGAGCCTGGCGGAGTTGTGAAATCCTGTCGGCGCTCACGCCCTTCGACCGCTCGAGCTGGTCGACGTACGCACCTGCAAGCGCTGGCGTCGCCGGCCATACGAACTTGGGTTGGCCCTGGGTGTTGAGGTAGTCGAGATGAACCGACTTCGCGGCGTCGATTTCGTTCTGACTGAGATAGGCGCTCGGCGTCAGCTCGAAGATGTCGAGTCCGCGCTGCATCTCGGATCCGACAATGGCACCGTTGTACCAGTACGCCGACCAATAGCCTCCGCCCACCATTCGCGTCGAGTCGATCGGTCCGCGATCGAAGTACGCTATCTCGCGCGGATGCGCCGCATCGGTCCAGTCAAATACCGAGATTCCGCCCTGGTACCACGCCTGCACCATCACGTCGCGGCCGGGAATTGGAATGAGCGACCCGTTGTGCGCGACGCAGTTCTCGTACTTGGTCTGCGGCGCCGGCAGCTTGTAGTAGCTCTGAAAGTTCATGTTGTTGTTCGCGATCGTGAAGATCGCGTCGGCGCCCCATTCGCGCCTGTCGCTGGCGCGGCACTTCGGTTGCCCTCCCCCGCCCCACTCATCCGAAAAAAGGATTTTCGTTCCGTCGTTGTTGAACGTGGCGGAGTGCCAGTAGGAGAAGTTCGAGTCAGAAACTGCGGCGAGTCGGACCGGATTCGCCGGGTCATGGATGTCGAGCAGGAATCCGTACCCCTCGCACGCGCCGCCCGCGAGACCGATCGCGGGATAGACTGTTATGTCGTGACACTGCGTTGGGCCGGGCCGCACCGACCCCGGGGCAGGCTGGGGACCAATCAATCTTGCAATTATATCCGGCAGCGCCGCACGCAACGCAGCGCTGTCGGCAGCGGTTGGCGCACCAGTGCCGCCGCGCGCCTTGACGATGGAGTCGAGGCGTGGTGTGATGAACTGTGGCGGCAGAACCCGCTCGGAGCCCTGGATCGTGGCGATAAACCCGCCCTTCGCGCGCGCTTCCGCAACGGCCCTGGCGTTCTCCGCGACGTCTTCCGGCGCTTCGCCGTGACGCGCCGGCGCAGTCAGGTTATTGAAGATCCTCGGCGAGCTGACAATCGCGGCCTGCTCCGGGTGCGCGAGTGGAACCTTGATAACCTCGATGCGGAAAAGCGCGGTATTCGGAACGGAATCGGGCGATCCGCGCATGCAGCCCGGGAGCTCGCTCGGCGAGCGCACACCGGCAGATCCGGAAATGTAGACGTAGACGTTGTCGGGATCTTTTGGATCGACGAGCAGAGTGTGGGTATGTGATCCTCGACAAGTCTGCACGTTGCCGACGTTTCTCGGATTCGAGATGTCGCTGATGTCAAAGATGCGAAGCCCGCGCAGACGATCCTTGCTTACGGTGTCTTTGACGCCCTGCGTGCCGCAATCGATGCGTCCGCTCAGTCCCTCGCCCGACACGAATAAAAGATTCTTATATACCGAGACATCGCTCTGCGAAGCGGGGCACACATAACCTTCCCTTAGCACCGGGTGCGAAGGATTCGAGATGTCCCAAATCTGGTAGCCGTTGTAGTTCCCCTGGATTGCGTAGGGCCCGAGGAAAGCGAGATCGGAATTCGTGATGCCGGCGAACTTGTCGGGCGACGGCGTCTGCGACAGCGAGCGCAGATTCCAGATCGCCTCACCCGCGTCAGTTCTGCCGGCGCGGAGCCCAACTCTGGGATCGGGAACCGGTTCGCCCACCGACATGTTCGAGATCGGCGGAATGCTGCTCGATCGTGCCGATGCGGTAGTAGTGGCGCAGCCCGTAAACGTCACAGCAGCTGCAGTGAGCGAAATTGGCAGAATCGAAGCGAGCCGAGTCACTCGGCTAAGACTCCGAAGTCGATACGGTAATCCCATGAATAGTTCCTCTCGTAAGTGCGATTCAGCGGGCTCTTGCCCGCCGGTACTACGGTGATTCCAGGCCGAGTGTAAGGGCGACGAGCATCTTCTGCATCCTCGCGATCTCGGTGGACTGGTCGACATTGACGTCGGACGCAAACTTGAACACCGTCTCGTCCTGTCCCGCGCCATAAGTGTCGAAGAGCTGCTTCACCATGCTGACTGCACCGCGATGGTGCTGAATCATGTAGGTGAGAAACAGCCGATCGAACTCCGGCCCGCGCGCCGCATCGAGCTCTTTCATCTGAGCTTCGGTGAGCATACCCGGCATGAGCATTTCGTGCTCGACGCCGTTCATCGTCATCTTCATTCCACCGGGAGTCGCGTCGGGCACCGGCAGTTGTCGGTCGCGCAGCCAATGCTGCATCGTCGCGATTTCATCCTGCTGCGCATTGATGATCCTGTCCGCGAGCGTACGCACCGACGGGCTGGCGCCGTGCGTAGGGGCCCACTTTGCCATCACGATCGCCTGGGCATGATGGTGAATCATCGACGACATGAACTGCACGTCGGCGGCGGTGTAGGGGTGGCGGATGCTGTCGGCTCGCGCCTGCGCGATCGCCGCTGGACTGGGCGCGCCGCTCGGAGTTGGAACAACAGCGGCGTCAGACGATGTCCGGGCAGCGGTACTGCATGCGGCCCCGAAGGCCGCGGCAAGCATGAGAGCCGTGATGCTGCGAATGGTGGGTGTCATTTAGACCGTGGTTTTTTCCGTCCAACAATCACAATTAACACACTGCGCGCGGTTCTATCAACAAGCCCCACCGCTAACTTTCAGGCAATGCCACATCAAACCGGTAGCGCAACGCTTCCACTTCACGGCGGCAGAGCGCCACGATGGCTCTTCGATCGGATGACGGAGCTTGCTCCCGCCATCGCCGAGATTATCGTGCTCGAGCAGGGAAAGTCCGAGTTCCTCAGGCGCCTGTCAGACCCGTACTGGTTTCAGGCGTTTGGCTGCGTGCTAGGCTTCGATTGGCACTCTAGCGGCGTGACCACCACTGTGTGTGGCGCGCTCAAGGAGGGCCTGTCTCGCCGAAGCAACGAGCTCGGGCTCTTCGTGGCCGGTGGAAAAGGAAAAGCATCCCGACGCACTCCGGCCGAGCTCAACAGCTACGGTGAGCAGCTGGGGCTCGATGGGGCGCGCCTCGCTTACGAGAGCAGAATGGCGGCGAAGGTGGATTCCGCCGCTGTGCAGGATGGCTTCGGTATTTACCACCACAGTTTCTTCCTGACCAGCGAAGGCGAGTGGGCGGTTGTGCAACAGGGAATGCGCGATGACGACGGAACAGCGCGCCGCTACCACTGGCTCGGCTCCCAGGTAAAAGATTTTGTCAACGAGCCGCACGCCGCGATCGCGAGTGACGTGAAGGGCGAAACGGTTCTCAACATGGTCGCCGCGGAGTCTGCCGACGCCCGCGCAGCGTCTACCGAGTTTGCACGACTGGAGCCACGCCTGGTCGACCGCGAGCTCGCACGAGTGATTACGATGGCGCTTCCGTCACGTCACTGGGTAGATGTCCAAAAAGACATCAACCCGGCGCATCTGCGCAAAGTTCTCTTGTCCACATACGAAGCCGAGCCGAGCAGCTTCGAGGCGGTGCTTGCGACTCCCGGAGTAGGCCCGAAAGCCGTGCGTGCGTTAGCGCTCGTCGCCGATGTCGTTTACGGCACGCCAGCGAGTGTGCGCGACCCGGCCAGATTCAGCTTCGCGCACGGGGGCAAGGATGGGCACCCATACCCGGTCAATCGCGCAGTATATGATCATTCGGTGGAGTGGCTGCGCGAAGCCGTGAACAAGGCGCGCATCGGGCACAGCGACAAGTTGAAGGCTTTGCGCCGGCTTTCTGACTGGCAGCACGAAGTTCCCGCCTAGCTAGTACGATCCGCCGCTCAGCACGACATTTCCATCCGCCTGACGGGTCGCGAGCGGAGTAAACGGCTCTAATTCCTGCCGACGCCACCAGGCCCCTGTGCGTCGTTTCGTTGGGATGTCGGTAAACCAATACTGCCACAGGATCGTTCGGACCATGGTCGGTGGCTTCCCGTGGAACGGGTCGCCTCTGAATAGACTCAACACGCTCGGGCTTCCTTCGAGCAGGCGCTCCTGGACGAGCACAACCCATGGTGATGCCCGCCATGGCTCGAGCGAGGCAAACCACAAATTCCAGTCGAATCGGGGTTGATAGGGCGCATAAACGCCAGGCCGCTCGAGAACATTTTGCGGCTTGTATTGAAACGGGTAGGGTGTCCAGGTCTTGCCATCGTTGCTGCCCTGAAATTCGATTTCGTACCTCGCGGGTGTCATCACCGCGAATAGTCCATAAGCGTTGGCGATACGGAACGGTTGGAGCAGCCGATCGGGAAGAGCGAGGACGGAACCCGATCCGCCAAGCAGGAACGCGACGATCGTCGTGTACAAAAGGAGTCCGAGGATTGCGGCTTCGACGCGATCGTAGACGCGCCGCCGCACGGTGTACACGAGTGACACGGACCGCTCGACGCGAAATCCCAACCTTGCGAGCACACGGTCGTCGAGAAGGAGCACACCCAGCACCAGGACCAGATAGTTGAGGAACGCGTAATTCGCAGTGGAGATTATTCCGATCTGCAAGGCGGTGACGATCAAGAAGCACCCAATGCGGAACGGTCTTGGGAGAAACAGAGCCCAAACGATCACCAGCTCGACGCCGAGGGTGATGATGACGGTGCCGGCGTGATACCAATGGGGAAGTTGTTGCACGTACCATCCGGGCCACGCTGGCAGAGGACCATTCTGGTAGTAGTCGTCCATCGCGGTGAGGTTACGCCAGTGCGGATCACCGCTCAGAAGCTTGACGAGTCCGGACTCGAAATAGATGCGAAACCATTCCCAGCGCAGCATGAAAAGGCTGAACGTCGAGGGCGGTTTGTGAGGAGCGAGGCCGGGTCGAGCGCCCGACGGCGCGAAAAAAATCGATAGGAAGCCGGCTTCGAGAAGCATTCCATCCGATTGATACGACGAGAAATCCTGAAGCACCGCAATGCACGAGAGAAAAAAGAGCGTGCACAGAGCGACGCTGATTTTCGGCGCGACATTGACGACCAGAAGAATCGAAGCCACGAGTCCCGCCGCGACGAGAACTGTCAGAGCGGCGTCGCCGGACCCGAGCCATAACAGTGTAGGCGCCGCCCAGACCCGCATGACAGCACCGAGGTTGTTGGAGAGTGTGTCGAGATAAAGGCCGGCCGGCAGAATGCCCTTCTCGCCGATTAACCCATGAACCTGGAATGCGAGCGAGTAAAACGCCGAAAAAAAGATCAATCCGAGCCCGCGCAGAAAGAGCCACCGCGCGCGGAGATAGCCTTCGGGTATTTCCCGTTCTGTCCCGCTGTCTCTAACGGCCATAGCCGATTGCAGTAGCAATCGACGAGCTACCGGCTAGAATCCCGGCATTTTCTCGTCGGCGGTAGGACCGTAGATCGATGGAACCGGCACATCGATCAGCCGCAGGTACACGGTCAACTGGCCGCGGTGATGGACGAGATGATTGATGTGGCTTCTCACGACTGGCCCGCGCTCCTGCGTAAAGATTACCCGCTCGCCATGACGAAGCGACCAAGGCTTATTGTAGTCCGCGTCTGTCATTGCTTCGATCGCTTTGCGCGCGGCGGCAACGTGTTTGTCGAAGGACGCGAGCAGATCTTCCGTCTTTTCGTAGGAGTATCCCGGATAACCCGCGAGGTCCAGGTAGGGCTCGGTCAAAGTATTGGCTATCCAGCCCGGCATCCCCGACACGAGCTGCGCCAGATGTCCAAGCGAAAACGATTTCGGATGCGGCTTCCATGGACCCTTGTCGGCGGGGACGCGCTCGAGAACGCGCCGGGTCGTTGCCATCTCCTGATCGAATTCCGGAGCCAGCATTTCGGCAATCGTCATTCCCTCTCCTTTTTTTCTTCGCCGGAAAATAAGCTCACTGCTTGACGGATGGTCACCTCATCGAAACAGGCTCTGCCTGGTAAACGTATTTTCAAAGGGCTCACGACAAGTATGGGCGCGCGCGGCTAGTTTGTAGGCGTAACCCCGTTTGGCGCGATACGGGCAGTGCTGGTCGAGACACCGTTGCACTGGAGCAGAAATGGGAAAGGGGCAGGACTGGCGCGAGATTGTCGCGTCGTCGCTCGGATGGGAACAGGCACACACTAATCTCGAGCACGCGGTGGAGGATTTCCCGCGCGAGCTTCGCGGCCAGAGACCGGAAGGCTATCCGCATTCCGCGTGGGAGCTTCTCGAGCACATTCGAATCACCCAGCGCGACCTCCTCGACTTTTGTCAGAACCCCGACTACAAGGAAGAGCTCGCGTGGCCACAGGATTACTGGCCGTCATCGCCTGCTCCGGGAAGCGCTGCAGCGTGGACAAGGAGTGTCAACGCCTGCAAGAAGGATCGTGAAACGCTGGCAAAATTCGCGACCGACAGCGACGTCGACCTGACATCCAGAATCCCTCGCGGTACCGGCCAGACGTATCTGCGGACGCTCCTCGTGGCGCTCGATCACGCATCCTACCACGTCGGTCAGATCGTTGCGGTCAGACGTCTGCTCGGCGCGTGGCCTGCCAAGTGAGATTCGCTGGGCGTTGGTGGCGGCCACGGAATCTTCTGTTAGGCTGGTGCGCTTACTGGATAGCGCTTCTGCTTATCTCACTCGGGCCCGCTTTGAGAGCGGCGTGGAAAATGGCGCACAATCCGAGCTCGCACGGAACAGCAACGGTCTCAGTCACCGATGGCGTCTTCGTCGGAAGCATCGCCGAGGCCGGACGCACGACGTGGTCGGGGTCGGTTCCGCTGCTGACGCTCGCGTTATTGGTTGGAATACCCCCGCTCCTGATGTGGCTGGTGTGGCTTGTCGGAACGCCTCGCACGAACCATGCGGATTCCAGCGCCGCGAACCAGGCGAGGCAGCAGGAGCTATACGCGACAGATTCACGAACGGAGTTCACCGAGTCCTCCCCTTCGAGGCGCCGCGTGCGCGAGGAGTCCTGAATCATGCCATGTCTGCTCACTCTGCTTGCTCTCGCCGCGCCGCGCCTGGTCGTGGCTCTTTTATGGTTCTTCACTCACTGGTTCCGCGGTGTCTTTGACAACATCCTCTGGCCGATCATTGGTTTTGTATTCCTGCCGACGACACTTCTCTGGTATTCGGCGGTGCACAACTGGTTTGGCGGTCACTGGACTTTCTGGCCAGTCGTCGGTCTGGTGCTCGCACTGGCAATAGATCTTGGGCCGGTCAGCGGCCGTCGGATTGGAGGCAAACGGTGACGCCAGAGAAAGAACGCGTTGTGGTGATTACCGGCGCCAGCGCCGGAATTGGCGCGGAACTCGGGCGGACTCTGGCCCGGGAGGGCGCGAGTCTTGTGCTCGCAGCCCGACGCGAGCGCGAGTTGCACGCGGTCGCCGATGAGACCCGTAAGCTTGGATCCACAAAGACCGTCGGCGTGCCGGTCGATGTAACCCACCGCAACGAAGTCTTCGATCTGCGCGATAGAACGCTCGCAGAGTTTGGCCGCATCGATGTCTGGGTGAACAACGCCGGCCGCGGGATCACGCGATCGGTGCTGGATCTCACGGACGAAGACGTCGATGAGATGATCGCGGTGAACTTGAAATCAGCGATCTACGGAATGCAGGCAGCTGTCCCCTACTTCATCGAGCGCGGCCAAGGGCATCTCATCAACGTCTCCTCGTTCCTGGGGCGGGTCCCGATTGCAAGCTTTCGCTCGGTGTACAGCGCATCCAAGGCCGCGCTCAATTCGCTAACCGCAAATTTGCGGATGGATCTGCGTGACCATCCCGGTGTTCATGTATCGCTCATCATGCCCGGCGTCGTCACCACCGACTTTGCGCGAAACGTCCGGGGTGACGCGCGACCACCCATAACGGGCGGCGCTCCCGGCAGGCCAGCTATGAACGCACAGTCTCCCGAGGAAGTCGCTGCTCGCATCGTGGAAGTCATCCACAATCCTGTCGCCGAGGTTTACACGAACCCTGCGTCCGCGGAAATCGCCCGACGATACTATGCGGACGTGGATGCGTTCGAGCAGGGCGGAGCGCGTCCCCAAACGACGGAGCCACGCGCAGCCGGCCGCGCGGTGGCAGAGGAAAGAACCTTGATCAGCTAGCGGAGATGCCTGCAATGCAAGAAAAAACGATCGCACGGTTCACAATCCTGCATCATCCTGCGCACTCGTGGGCGCTGCTGCTCACGTGTACGCTCCTCGCCTGCAATAGCGGCGATCGCGGCAGCAGCAATCCATCCGCGGCGGCCGCCTCGTCGACGACCTCATCCCAGACGAACTGCGCCGCCGGGAACAGCGGAATCACCGTTCCCGACGGTTTCTGCGCAACGGTATTCGCCGACACCGTCGGTCACGCCCGCCACCTGGCCGTCAACGCCAATGGTGACGTTTACGTCAACACCTGGAGCGGGCAATACTTCACGACGCCAGCGCATCCGGGCGGGTTTGTCGTCGCGTTGCGCGATACCAACAAAGACGGTGTCGCAGATGTGATCCGCCGCATTGGTCCGGATTCGGTGCACGGAAAGAGTGGCGGCGGTACAGGGATCGCGCTCTACAATGGCTACGTATACGCGGAGCAATTCGGCCCCGGATCAGCGAAGATCGTTCGCTACCGCATTGGCGGCGACAGCATTCCCGATAGTTCCGCAACCTCCGAAGTCATACTCACCGGCCTTCCTACGACTGGCGATCACCCGATGCATCCGTTCGTGATCAGTCACGCAGGCGACCTGTACGTTGATCTGGGAACCGCGACCAACTCCTGCCAGCCCAAGAATCGCGTCGCCGGGATTGCCGGGCGGAAGCCGTGCGTGGAGCTCCAGACGCGCGGCGGGATCTGGCGGTACGACGCCAACAAAACGAACCAAAGTTTTTCGCCAGCGGAGCGCTACGCGACTGGAATCCGTAACGCGGAAGGTTTGGCATTCGACGCCAGCGGAGAACTCTACTCGACCCAACACGGCCGCGACCAGCTCTATGACAACTGGCCAAAGCTCTACACCCCGGATCAGGGCCAGAACCTTCCCGCCGAGGAACTTCTAAAGATCGAGAAGGGTGGAGATTATGGATGGCCGTACTGCTATTTCGACGGCACGCAACAGAAGCTCGTTCTGGCACCCGAATATGGCGGTGACGGAAAGGCCGTCGGCGAATGCGCATCCAAAAAAGGACCGGTTGCGTTCTTCGGCGCGCACTGGGCACCCAACGGCGCGACGTTTTACAACGCCAACGCCTTTCCCGCGCACTATCGCGGCGGAGTTTTCATCGCATTCCACGGATCCTGGAATCGCGCACCCGGCCCGCAGCAGGGTTACGACGTAGTATTCGTCCCGTTCGCCGGAGGCAATCCGGTGGGCCCATCGAAGTTCGAAATTTTTGCAAGCGGATTTCCAGGCGTGCAGCTCGGGCCTGAGACCAACGACAAGGCTGCCCATCGTCCGGCCGGAGTGGCCGTCGGACCCGACGGTGCGCTCTATATCGCCGATGACAAGGGAGGGCGAATCTGGAAAGTCGTCTTTCGCGGGGACACTAAATGACTAGCGCCGGGTCCGACTGATTGCGGACAACTGCATTGCGGACGTATTGACTAACGGCACTGCGGAGTGCGGACTAAGTGCGGAGTGCGGACTAAACTGCGGACTTGAGACAAAAGCCCAGTTATGGGAGCCGGGAACGCAGTTGGGGTGTCCATTGAATTTGGCTTAGACCTAACGGCTATGAGCTGCGAGCTCAGAGCACGCTGTTAAGGAAAGGGTAACTCGAGTGCCAGTCCGCGCTCTGCAACCCGCAGTACGTCAGCGATCCGCAGTGCCCTCCGCAGTCCGCACTTAGTCCGCACTCCGCAGTGCACTTGGTCAAATCGTCCGCGATCGTGCAGTTGTCCGCACTCCGCAGCTAGTCCTGGTTCAGGGGAGTAGTGGTTGTACCGCGCCCCTGCGTAGTAACCCCGGGAACTGCGTCCTCGTCTACAATGATGAGCCGCACGCGTTAGTACCTCTGAGCCCAATCATATGATTATTCCTCGCCTTGATCGCGCGACGCGCCTGGTAACGTCAGCCCTCGCGCTCACATTGTTCGCCGGCGGCTGCGGTGGCGGTCATCACCTTGCCGAGTATCCGTTCTCGAGCCGGACACTCGCGGTGGTGTATATCGCACCTCCCTCCCCCGAGCTTCTCACCAGCTATTACGATCTGACAAATTCACAGAATCCCGTGGAAGCGGTCGTTCGAGCTGGTGCGGATGTGGCGCGGGAGCGCCAGGGTCGCCGCGCGAGTGCGCGCCTCGATAGCGCCACCGCACGCATCGATATCCCGTCAGTGCTTGCGCAACGCACACTGGAGAGAGCGAGCAGATACCTTGGAACGCGTCCCATCAAGGACGAGCAGCAGGCAGACTATCTGATGGAAGTGCGGATGGAGCGCTTCGGCATCAATGCCAAGGAAGACGAAGCCGCCTATCTGTTCACTTTTGCCGAAGCAGTGCTTCTCGACCGACGCACCGGACGCGAGATCTGGAACGTGAACATCCACGGACGTGACCGGCTGACGCCGTACGTGCAGAGCGGCAGTCCAATTCCGGGCTCAGTTATCACCGCGAGCACCCTCGGCTCAGTAACTGTTGCCGATTTCCAGGGAGCGCTCAATCAGTTGATGGATTACTCGTCGAATCTCATCACCGACGAGCTGCGGTCCGCATTGCGCGACGTTCGCAACAAATAGTTCGGACGCTTTCCGTCGGTCAGGCTCGCGCGCCCGATTCGGCGGCCGGCTTGATAGGCGGAAGCGCGGCTTCGATCTCCGCGCGGTGCGACTCGAGCCACGGCGGTAGAACAAGGTGTTCTCCAAGCGTCGCTGGATCCTCATCGACGGCGAAGCCTGGCCCGTCTGTCGCGAGCTCGAATAACACGCCTCCGGGCTCCAGAAAGTAGACCGACTTGAACCAGAATCGGTCGATCACTTCGGTTGGCCGGCGACGCGCACGCTCGATGCGCTCCCGCACCTCGAGCTCTGTCGCAACATCCGGGACGCGCCACGCTACGTGGTGAATTCCGCCCACTCCCCAGCGACCGCGCTCGGCATCCGGGATCTCCCGAATTTCCAGATATTTCCCCGAGCCAGCGCCCTCGAAACCGAACGCAGCCCACTCGTTCTCGACCCCCAAATCCACGAAGCCGAGTACGCCGGTGAGAAAGGCGGCTGTGCTCGCGAGGTCACGCTCCCAAAGCCGCACCGAGTGCAGGCCGCGAATCTGGTTCGCCGCGGGAACCGGGCTCGCCTCCCACGCTGTGAACTCGCGGTCGTCGGGTGTCTCGTGCAGCGACAGCGCCAAACCATGGACGTCCGTGAAAGTCAGGGCCGAGGTCTGGCGTCGCAGCTCGATTTCTCCGACGGCAACGCCGTGCTCGGAGAGACGCGACGACCAATAGTCCAGACTCCCCAGCGGAACAGCGAGGGAGACTTCCATTGCGAGCCCGATACCCGGCTTGATCGGGCCCATATCCGGCCATGGGAAAAAAGTGATGTCAGTTCCCGGGTGTCCTTCACCATCGGCGTAGAACAGGTGGTAAGTGCCCGGTGAATCCTGATTCACGCTCTTTTTGACGAGCCGCATACCGAGCACGCCGGAGTAGAAGTCGACGTTCTCCTGGGGATCGCCCGCAATACAAGTGATGTGGTGCAGTCCGGTTATGTCGGTCATAATAAAGACAATCTAACGTCCTGGATTTGAGAGACGCTTTGTCCGCAGACACCTGGCTTGAGCATTACGACGCAGGAGTGCCGAAAACGCTTGCCCCATATCCGCGGGCGACGCTTATGGACTACCTGCGGACTTCGGCGCGCGAGTGGCCTAACCGGCCTGCACTTCTCTTCAAGAGTGCGACAGTCACCTACGGCCAGCTCGAGCGCGACAGCGACGCGTTCGCGCACGCCCTTGTCGACATCGGGGTCGAGCGGGGCGATCGCGTCGCGCTCTGCCTGCCGAACTGTCCGCAGTTTCTCGTTGCGGAGTTCGGAGCGTGGAAGATCGGCGCGATCATTTCGCCGTTCAACCCGACTTACAGCGAGCGCGAAATGGAGGAAGCGCTAACGACGACGGGAGCCGAAACGGTAGTGGTGCTGAACCGCTTCTATGCGCAGATCAAGCGGATCCAGGGAAGGACGGCAGTCAGGCGCGTCATCGCGACCGGCATCAAGGATTACCTGCCGTGGAAACTCCGCATTGCGTACACTATGCTCAAGGAGAAGAAAGACCAGGAGCGGATCGGCCTGCGCGCAGATGATTTTCGGTTTCGATCTCTGCTCAGACGTCATCGACGCTCGCGCGCTCGTCTTGAACACGCGGGTCCGGATGACGACGCGGTAATCCTGATGAGCGGCGGAACTACCGGCGCGCCGAAGGGTGTCGTTGGGTCGCACCAGGGAATGGTGATCGCAGGCGTCCAGCTTCAGGCGTGGCTGCGTCCGGCAATGAAGGAATGGACCGACACGATCATGCTGCCGCTTCCTTTATTCCACACCTACGGAAACACCGGGCTACAAAGTCTGGCGCTCATCAATCACAATCCCATTGCACTGATACCGAACCCGCGAGATCTCCGCGAAGTCCTGAAAGAGATCGACGAAGTGAAACCCGCCTTCATATGCGCGGTGCCGACGCTGCTGAGCGGGATCATGCACCATCCGCTGGCGCGGACTGGCAAGGTCCAATTTGGCTCGATCAAGTTGTGCTTTTCAGGCGCGGCCCCGCTCATGGCAGAAACCCGGAAACGATTCGAGGAACTTACAGGTGGCGTCATAGTCGAGGGTTACTCCCTGACCGAGGCGCAGATGGCCGTTGTCGCGAACCCAGTTGTCGGAACCAAAAAAATCGGGTCGGTTGGGATGCCGCTTCCCGACGTGAAGGTTCGTATCGTCGATTCGGAAGAGCGGTCGAAGCCAATGCTGGAGCGCGAAGTCGGCGAGATCGTCATCGATGCACCGCAGTTGATGCGGCGGTACTGGCAGCGTCCGGAGGAAACGAGCGAGATGCTACGCGTCGGGGCCAACGGTGAGAGATTGCTTTATACCGGCGACCTCGGCTACCTCGACGAGGATGGATATCTCTTCATAGTCGATCGGAAGAAAGATCTGATCAAGACGTCCGGCTATCAGGTATGGCCGCGCGAGATCGAGGAAGTTCTTTCCGCCCACCCTTCAGTTGCGGAAGTCGGCGTGCTTGGGCTTCCCGACACCTTGCGTGGAGAAATCGTGAAGGCCTTTGTCGTGCTCCGTGCGGGTCACTCAGCAACCCCAGCGGAACTCAAGGCGTTTTGCAGAGACCGCCTCGCCTCTTACAAGGTGCCCGCGAAATTTGAGTTCGTTCCGGCTCTGCCCAAAACGGAAATCGGCAAGGTCCTGCGGAGAGTATTGCGGCAACAGCAGTTGGAGCCGAACGACACGGACACTACCGGGCCAGCTGAAACAGCCGGAGCCGGCTAGGGTTTGAGCGCGCGCGTCGCGAGCTCGTCCTCGACTCGGGCAATGAAGTCCGCGACCGTCATCACTTCCTGTTTCTTTCCGGCGCCACGAATTCTGAGCGCGATGGAATCGGATTCGGCCTCGCGCTTTCCTACCACCGCCATGTACGGAATCTTCATCATCTCGCCATCGCGTATCCGATAGTTGAGAGTCTCGTGACGTTCGTCCAGGTGCGCGCGTGCGCCCCGCGCCTTCAATCTGTCGACGACGGACGCAGCAAAATCCTTTACTTCATCTGCAATGGGAATTACGCGCACCTGTTCTGGAGCGAGCCAGAGCGGAAACGCGCCAGCGAAATGCTCGATCAGCCCGCCAACGAATCGCTCCATGGATCCTACCAGCACACGGTGCAACATGATTGGCCGGTGCGGTGTGTTGTCTGCACCAGTGTACTCGAGCCCGAATCGCTCGGGGAGATTGAAGTCGAGCTGCACGGTGGGGCCCTGCCACTTCCGCCCAATGGCGTCGATCAACTTGAAGTCGAGCTTCGGTCCGTAAAACGCGCCGCCGCCCTCGTCGTAAGTGAAATCCTGCCCTCGCGACTTGAGTACATCGGCGAGGGTTTGCTGCGCACGCTCCCATAACTCGGGGCTGCCCAGCGCTTTATCGGGCCGAGTCGCGAGCTCGATGGTGTATGGATAGCCGAATGTCTTGAGCATCTCGTCGCACAGATCGAGGAGACGCGAGATCTCCGATGGGACCTGTTCCGGGGTGCAGAAGATGTGCGCGTCGTCCTGGGTGAAACCGCGCACCCGCATCATGCCGTGGAGCACACCGCTCCGTTCGTAGCGGTAGACGGCGCCAAATTCTCCGTATCGAATCGGAAGGTCGCGATACGACCGCTGCTGCGACTGGTATATGCAAATATGTCCGGGACAATTCATCGGTTTCGGACGATAGGCCGCGCCCTCGACGTCCATCGCGCCGAACATGTTCTCTTTGAAGTTCTCGAGGTGCCCCGAGATCTGAAACAACTTCTCGCTGACGATGTGCGGCGTGTACACGAGCTCGTAGCCGTGGCGAAGAATGAGGGCTTTCTCGTACTCCTCGATCTCGTTGCGAACGATTGCGCCCTTGGGATGCCAGAGGATGAGCCCTGGTCCGACGCGCGGATCCGTTGAATACAGATCGAGCTGCTGCGCCAGCAGACGATGGTCGCGCCGCTTCGACTCCTCCAGTTGGTGTAGATGCGCCTCGAGATCTTCCTTCTTCCAGAACGCCGTCGCGTAGATCCGTTGCAGCATCTGACGATGTTCGTCGCCGCGCCAGTACGCGCCCGCCGTATGGAGAAGCTTGAAGTTCCTGAGATATGACGTATCGGGGACGTGCGGACCCCGACACAGATCGATGAAAGGTCCGTCCGTATAGGTAGAGATGATTTCGTCATCCGAGAATTCCGAAAGACGTTCGAGCTTGAGCGGATCGTCAGAGAAACGTTTCCTGGCCTCGCTCTGAGAAACTTCTTCCCGAACGAACGGAAACTTTTCCGCCACGACTTTCTTCATCTCGACCTCGAACTTCTCCAGATCCTCGGGGGTGAAGGGCCGTTCAACCTCGAAGTCGTAGTAGAAGCCGCCTTCGATCGCCGGACCGAACCCGATCTTGGCATCCGGCCGCAGTCGCCTCACCGCAGTGGCCAGGATGTGTGCACCGGAGTGTCGGAGGACATCCAGAGATTCCGGATCCTTCTCGGTGAGCACGCGGAAATCACCGCCCTTCCTGAGCGGAGTGTTCAGATCGACGATTTCACCATTTACTTCGACCGCGATTGCATCACGGAGCAGCCTGGGGCCGATCGATGCGACTATGTCGCGCGGCAGCGCGCCTTCGGGAGCTTCACGGGTGGCGCCGTCGGGGAGCCTCAGCGTCAGCATTTCTGGTATAATTTCGAGTACTGCGGATGGCCTTTATTTTGCTCCCCTGTAAGGTATCGTTTGCAGAAACCCTTCGCTACAGGCGCACTCTATGTCACCCATTCGTTATCGCGACGAGCCACCGTACATCTACGCAGAGGACGAGGAAGAACCATCTTCGCGGAACGCTCTCTTCATTGCTATCGGCGCTGCCGCCGGTTTCGCGGCGGGCGTACTCATGGCCGAACGGTTCGGCGGCTTCAAGGGATTGACGGACAGGATCAAGGATTCCTTCGGCGGCGGAGCCGGTGAGGAAGAAGAGGACTTCGATTACGAAGGGCTCGATGAGGATGAGTTCGATCCCGACTTCGACGAGGAACTCGATAACCCGCAGGCCACGCTCGATGGCGCCGAGGAATTGGAGGAGCGCGTGCTAGAGGCGTTTCGAAATGATCCCATCCTGAGCGAAAGAGCCGTCGACATTGGCGCGCTGGAGGATGGCATCATCGAGCTCACGGGCTCAGTGAACTCCGACGAGGAATCGCGTCAGGCGATGGTCGTCGCTCGCGGAGTGCCGGGCGTCGAGACGGTCGTCAACCGACTGGTCGTCGGCGCTGAGGAGCAGCTGTTCGACGAGGCGGCCCATCGATACGAAGACGGCGATCCCGCATTCACCGAACGCCACTGGGAGGGACAGCAGGTGGGAACAGGTCGTCGCAGACAGGGCAATTCAACCGAAGTCGATCGCCACGCCGATCCGCGCAACGTGCTGGAAGATCGCTCTCTCAAGGAAGACCGCGCAGTGATGGCGGCCGCCGATGATATTGCAGACACCGCCGAGCGCCGCAGATCATCGAAGAAGTCGCCACGCGGCGGGCGCACCGATGGATCGGCCGTTGCGCCGACCGGAGTTCCGAAGGGTGATCACGTCGCAGACCCGGAGCACGCGCCAACGGACGTACCGCGGACGAGGCCCGAGAACGCGTAAAGTTTCCGGCATCGTTGGTGGCGGCTAGCGCGTAACTGCAACTGAACGGGCGAGAGCTACGAGTGGGTCAGATGTCAGTTAGCCAGTTCACGACGTCGGGACTCTCGTAGCCGCCATTCGTCGCACAGGCAGTGGCTCTAACTCCACCGAGGTAAGTCTGGACGTCGTGAACTAATAGCTGCGGACTAACTGACTCGGAGCGCTCGCCCGTTCAGTTGCAATTCCCACAAACTGCGCGAACGAGCTATACCGCGCGCGCCACAACCAGTCTTACCCGTGATTTTCTCCCCCGTTAACTTGCGCGGAGATGAGCACAACTCAACAACTTCACGACCTGCCGGTGCAGTACGACCCCGGGCAGACCGAGCGCGCCGTCTATGAGCGCTGGGTCGAGGCCGGGATTTTTTCGGCCGATGTAAAGCGCAGCAACAAGAACGGCGGAGATCGCGATCCATTTGTGATCATCATGCCGCCGCCCAACGTCACAGCCGTGCTGCACATGGGGCACGGTCTCAACAACACCGTCCAGGATGTCGTGATCCGCTGGCGGAGGATGGCGGGCGACGAGGCGCTTTGGGTGCCCGGCACCGACCACGCTGGCATCGCCACTCAAAACATCATCGAGAAGCAACTCGCCTCGGAAGGCAAGGTCAAAGGCGACCTTGGACGAGAAGCCTTCGTGCAGCGCACAATCGATTTCGTCGAGAAAACCGGCGGCGAGATTTTGCAGCAGTTGCGCGCAATTGGCGCATCGTGCGATTGGAGCCGCACCGCGTACACCTTCTCGCCGGAGCTCTCGATCGGCGTGCGCGAGGCATTCGTGCAGCTTTACGAGCGCGGCCTCATCTATCGTGGTCACCGCGTAATTCACTGGTGCACGCGCTGCCTGACTGCCTTGAGCGACGAAGAAGCCGAGCACAGCGAAGAGCTCGGAAAGCTTTATGGGATTCGATACGCGCTCGAGGGCAGCGGCTCACCTCGGTATCTCTCCGTTGCGACCACGCGTCCGGAGACAATGCTTGGCGATGTCGCCCTCGCCGTTCATCCCAACGACGAACGCTACAAGAGCCTGGTTGGACAGGCGGCGCTCATTCCAATCACCAACATCCGCATCCCGATCATCGCCGACGAATACGTCGATCCCGAGTTCGGCACCGGCGTTGTAAAAATTACCCCCGCGCATGACCCCAACGATTTCGAGGTCGGTAAGCGTCACGGCCTCGAGATGCCAGTCATCATGGCGGCCGACGGCACTATGGCGAATGGAGCTGATGCGGGCTCGCGCGTTCCGGATGATCTCGCTGGTCTCGATCGCTTCGAGGCCAGGAGCCGCATCGTCAGCGCGCTGGAAAAATCCGGCCAGCTCGAGTCGGTGAAGGATCACCAACACGGGGTACGTCATTGCTATCGCTGCGACACCGTGGTAGAGCCGCGGCTGTCTGACCAGTGGTTCGTGAGAATGGAGCCACTCGCTCGACCAGCTCTCGCGGCCGTTCGCGACGGAACGATTCGCGTTCTTCCCGAGCGCTGGGAAGCCGTCTACGTCAACTGGCTCGAGAACATTCGCGACTGGAACATCTCGAGACAGTTATGGTGGGGACATCGCATCCCTGTCTGGTACTGCGACAGCTGCGGCGAGATGATCGTGAGCCGCACGGATGTCAGCGCGTGCGTCAAGTGTGGCGGATCCGTTCGCCAGGATGAGGATGTCCTCGACACCTGGTTTTCATCGTGGCTCTTTCCGATCTCGACCCTCGGCTGGCCCGACAAGGATTCGGCGGACCTCGCCGCATTCTATCCTACCGACGACCTGATAACCGCGCCGGAGATCCTTTTCTTCTGGGTCGCGAGGATGATAATGGCGGGCTACGCGTTCATGGATGCTCCGCCTTTTCATACGGTTTATCTCCACGGAACCGTGCGTGACATGAATCACGTGAAGATGTCCAAGTCGCTCGGTAACGGCATCGATCCAATGGACGTCGTCACCCAGTACGGAGCGGACGCTCTGCGCTACACCGTAATCTCCGGAATGGGGATGGGCGCGGATCTGATGCTCGACCACCGAGACCTGGAGCGATCGTTTGCGCCTGGGCGGAATTTCGCGACCAAGCTCTGGAACATCGGCCGATTCTTGCTTGCCAATGTCGGCACTTCCCCAGTGCGCAGCGTCGACGAGCTCGGCGACACCGAGCTCACGCTCGCCGACAGGTGGATCCTTGGACGCCTCAATGCAACTATTCTCGAGTGTGACGCGGCGCTCGGCCCCGCGCGGCCCGCAAAGGGTAAATGGTTGCCGGCAGAGCGGTACTCCGGCCTTCGCCTCAGCGAGTATGCGGAAGCCGCGCGCCGGTTCGTGTGGAACGAAGTGGCGGACTGGTATGTCGAGAATACCAAAAGCCGCATCGCATCATCCAGTGCCGATAGCGAAGTTGCGCGCGCCGTACTCACCCATGTCTTTGACTTCGCGCTCCGGCTGCTCCATCCGATCATGCCCTTTATTACCGAAACGCTATGGCAGCGCCTCCCCTTCCCTGTTGGGAGCGACCACGGCGAGTTCCTGGCGAGCGCGCAGTGGCCGTTGCCACATCCACGCTCTGCGCAGGAGATCGAGGCCATGGCGCGATTCGATCTCGTGCGCGAGGCGATAATCGCCATTCGGCAGATTCGGTCCGATTACTCGATCGCTCCAGGCAAACCGCTCGAAGTTCTGGTTGGTGGGCGTTCCGGCGCGACTGTCTTCGCGGAAAACGCGCCGCTGTTTGCGCAGCTCGCTCGCGCGCAGCTGAGGGATGGCGTCGCCGGGACCGACGCGGCCGCCCATGCTGTTTTGAGTGATGGCACCGAGTTGATCGTTCCGCTCGCGGGCATCGTGGACATCAAGAAAGAGTGCGACAAGCTGCGCGCCGAGCTCGAGCAGCTCGACACTCAGCTCAACTCGTTGTCGAAGCGGCTGCAGAACGATGGGTTCGTGCGCCGCGCGCCGGCAGCTGTCGTCGAATCGGAGCGACGAAAGGAACAGGAGTGGACGAAGCGGCGCGAGCAGCTCGATAGAAAGGTGAAAGCGCTTTGCGGTGGCTGACGCTCTCCGTCTTCGTCGGCACAGCGTGCGCGTCTCCGGGCATGCCGCCCGGTGGCCCGCCTGACGTCGCCGCTCCGCAAATCGTCTCGATAGCCCCCGACTCCGGCGCGGTTGGAGTCAAACCGAAGGAAGTCGTCTTCCATTTCGATGAAGTTGTATCGGAACGCCCGCCGGCAACGGCGTCGCTCGCCGATCTCTTCATGATCTCCCCGCGCGACGGTGTGCCCGACGTTTCCTGGCACCGGGATGCGATCACTGTAAAGCCTGCACACGGATGGCGACGGAACACGCCGTACACCGTCATCATGCGCGGCGGATTATCCGATCTCCGTGGCAACGTGCGCAACACCGGGGCCTCGACTTTCTTTTCGACCGGCTCGACGATTCCGCACACGCGGCTTTCAGGCACCGCTTTCGACTGGGTTGCAGGCCGACCCGCCATCGGCGCGCTCGTGGAAGCATTTGTACCTCCAGACACGCTGCACCCGTATGTCGCACTGGTGGATTCGAGCGGAAGGTTTACGGTCGAACACATTCCTCCGGCTCGATACACACTGCGGGCGTATCTCGACCGAAACAAAAACCTGTCTATCGATCCAAGCGAACCGTGGGATAGCGTGTCGGTGAGTCTGAGCGACAGTGCGCGGACCGAGCTGCTCGTCTTCACCCATGACACGGCCCCGCCCCGGATTCACGACATCGTCGCCATCGATTCACTGAGACTCCGTGTTTCATTCGACAGACCGATCGACCCCGCTCAAACCATCAGCGCTGCGAATTTCGCCGTCATTGGACCTCCGCCCGACTCTGCGAGCGTACCGATAACGAGCGCGGGTCCACCGGCTGCCGACACAATATCAAAGGCCGCTTTACCCGAGGCGCGACCCCCCGCGACAACGCCGGGCAGACCGGCGAGACTGCCAAAGCCTGATTCCACCGCGCCGCCGAAGCCGGTTATGTCGCGGCCGTCGCCGATTTCGAGTGCGGTTATCCAACTCCGTCGGCCCCTCGCACCCAAGACTTCGTACGTCGTTCGCGCTATTGGAATCCGCGGACTGCTCGGCGCCACCGGAAACAGTGAGCGCGTTTTTACTTCTGCCGCGCCACCAACGCCCTCCGCAACGCCAACCGTCAAGCCGTCGACGACTCCCACGAGCCCACCAGCATCCCCGCCACCGACAGCGAAATGACCGATCCACGCCGCGACTTGCCAAGCGTGAATTCGTTGCTCGAGATATCCGAGATACGTTCTTTGCTCGA
>DATAHM010000051.1:0-25883 GCA_036263215.1 Gemmatimonadaceae bacterium | reverse complement strand
CGCTCCGAATCAGCACATCGTGTCGGCGGAATTCTACAATCAGCTCTTCACGATGCACGGAACGACCATGATCTTCCTCGCGATCATGCCGCTGTCGGCAGCGTTCTTCAATTTCCTCATTCCACTGCAGATCGGCGCGCGCGATGTCGCGTTCCCCCGCCTCAACGCCTTCAGCTACTGGGTGTACCTCTTTGGCGGGTTGTTCATCTCGATCCCCATTCTCTTCGCGGTCGCGCCCAACGGCGGATGGTTCGGATATCAGCCCCTCACCTCGAGAGCATACTCGCCCGGCATCAACATCGATTTCTGGGTCATCGGTCTGCAGATCCTGGGCGTGTCATCGCTGGCGGCGGCGTTCAACTTCCTCACGACGGTCATCAATCTGCGCGCGCCCGGCATGACCCTCATGCGGATGCCGATGTTCACCTGGATGGCGTTCATCGTTCAGGTAATGATCGTGCTGGCGTTCCCGGTGCTTACGATTGCGCTGGTCTTCGTCCTCTTCGACAGATTCTTCGGCACCAACTTCTACAACACTGTGACTGCCGGGGCAGATCCGCTGCTTTGGCAACACCTCTTCTGGATCTTCGGGCACCCCGAAGTCTACATCCTGATTCTTCCCGCGTTCGGTCTGGTTTCCGAGGTGGTCCCCGCGCACTCGAAGAAGCCGCTCTTCGGTTACCCGGTGATGGTTTACTCCGGCATCCTGATCGCTGTACTCGGCTTCGGCGTGTGGGCGCACCACATGTTCGCCGTGGGCATGGGACCGATCGCGGATACCTTCTTCGGTCTCACCACTATGCTCATCGCGATCCCGACCGGTGTGAAGATCTTCAACTGGATCGGGACGATGGCGCAGGGCGCAATACGCTACACCACGGCGATGTTGTTCGGCATCGCCCTCGTCGCGCTATTTACCATCGGCGGAATCTCCGGAATCATGCACTCTTCTCCGCCAGCCGATCTGCAACAGACCGACACGTATTTCATCGTCGCGCACTTTCACTACGTGCTCGTCGGCGGCTCCATCATGGGAATCTTCGCTGGGATCTATCACTACTATCCCAAGATCTTTGGACGTTTGATGGACGAGAAGCTGGGCGTGATTCATTTCTGGCTCACCTTCGTCGCGATGAACCTCACCTTCTTCCCGATGCACTTTTCGGGAATGCTCGGCATGCCGCGCCGTATTTATACCTACGATGCGGGCCAGGGCTGGGATCTGTACAACGCAATGTCGTCGATCGGCGCGGCGATCTGGCCGATAGCGATGCTCGTCTTCATCTACAATTTCTTCAAGAGCCGTAAGGGTGGAGAGATCGCCGGACCGAACCCTTGGGGCGCCGGAACGCTCGAGTGGACGATTCCAAGCCCGCCCCCAGAGTACAACTTCGCGAAGATTCCGACCGTCACCAGCCGCTATCCGCTCTGGGAAGGCAAGGAAGCCGACCACGAAAGCGCGCGCTTCAACTCACAGGAAGGCAAGACCCCTGCGGATTTTGGAATCGTGATGCCGTACAACACCATCAAGCCGCTGTTTGTCGCACTGGGAATGGTGATCATGTTCTGCGGCTTGATCACGACGCGGGCGCTCATCGGCGTCGGCGCCGCAATCATGGTCTTCTCACTTTACAGCTGGCTCCTGAGCCCGCTCGAGCCGGAGCATCACTAGAAAATGACCGCGCACGCCACGACCGCACCACACGCCGCCGCGCCGCATCACTACACGACGCTCGGGCTCGACAACCGAAAAGTCGCGATCTGGGCGTTCATCGGCTCGGAATGCATGCTTTTCGTATCGCTCATCTCCACGTATCTGATTTACAAGGGACGAAGCGTCGTGGGCCCGTTCCCCCACGAGGCCTGGACCGATCCCACCAGCGGCCATCGTCTCAAGGCAATTCTCAATATTCCCGTGACTTCGGCGTCGACGTTCGTGCTGCTGATGTCGTCGCTATTCATGGTGCTCGCGCTGGCGGCAGTACAGAACAAGGAGCTGCCGAAGCGCACTCGCGGCGAGCGCATCCTGGGATCGTCGAAGCTGTGGCTGTGGATGACGGCGATCGCCGGCTCGACCTTCCTCGGGTTTCAGGCGTTCGAGTTCACCTCGTTCGTCCACGAAGGGTTGAGCATTCGCACCAACCTCTTCGGATCGTCGTTCTTCACGCTCACCGGCTTTCACGGTGCGCACGTAACCGCCGGCGTTCTGTGGTTGGTCACACTCCTGGCGATCGATTATCGCCGAGGTCTGGGCCCCCGGGATGCCTTGCTCGTCGACATCGCGGCGCTCTATTGGCACTTCGTCGACGTCGTATGGATCGCGATCTTCACCCTCGTATACCTCATCAAGTAAGCGGCGGAATTCATGGATACACACGCGAGCATCACCAACCTTCCCGATTCGGCAGAAGCTGGGGCTCACACGCCTGGCGGTGAAGAGCACGTCCACCCGACGTGGTCCACCTATTGGAAGGTCGCGCTCATCCTCACGCTCATCACGGTCGGTGAGGTTTGGGCGTACTACATCCCTTCGTTCGTCGCCGGACGCGGGTTCGTTCCAACACTGCTCGTTCTATCCGCGCTGAAGTTCGCGATCGTCGTGATGTTCTACATGCACCTCAAGTACGACCATAAGCTGTTCCGCGTCCTGTTCACAGGGCCGCTGTTCATCGCAGCGCTGACACTTCTCGCGCTGATGTTTCTGTTCGGCCACCTCTTCATCAATGTCGGGCCGAGGGTTGGCGCTTAAGCCCGAGCAGCCCGAAGGTCGCGGTGCCTAGCATGTCGATGCTGGTATTGCTGCACCCCATCGTCGCCTTCAGCTTGTGGCGATGGTCTATTCACCCCAGCACCGTCATCGGAATCGCAGCGCTCGCCGCGTTGTATGTCTGGGCCGCCAAAAAGTTCGATGTGCCGCCCACCCCGGGCCAGAAGATCTTTTTCTCCTGCGGTCTGCTCCTGATGTTCGCCTCGCTGAATGGTCCGCTCCACGATCTGAGCGATGACTATCTCTTCAGCGCGCACATGGTGCAGCATCTGCTGTTGACGCTGGCGGTTCCACCACTCTTGCTCGCTGGAGTTCCGGGCGGAATGCTGAGACCCGCGCTCTCCAAGCGGTACGTCGCCCCGGTCGCCCGATTTTTCACGCGCGCGCCGATGTGTTTCGTGGTCTTCAACGTGACGATAGCCGCGTGGCATCTGCCGCCGCTATACAACGCGGCGATGGCTCACCACAACATTCATATTGTCGAGCATCTGATGTTCATGGCTTCGGCAGTGCTCATGTGGTGGCCGCTAATGAGCCAGCTCCCTGAATTCCCGCGACTCGCCTATCCCGGGCAAATGCTCTACAGCTTCTTGATGAGCCTGCCGATGTCGATCATTGCCGTCTACATCGCCATGTCGGACCACGTTCTGTATCCGGCCTACAGCGCCGCGCCGCGCATCTTCCCGATCTCGCCTCTCGACGATCAGCTCCTGGGAGGGTTGATCATGTGGATCCCGGGCGGGCTCATCTTCATGATCATCATGAGCGTGGTGTTCTTCAAATGGAACGCCCGCGGCGAGGATTCGACCGCGGGCGCACAGGTGGACTGGAAGCCTTCGACAGCCTGACGATTAGTCGTCGGTGCCCTCGAGCGCCTGCTTGAGGTGTCCGCTCAGCAGCGGATGGGTGCGCCACAAATAGCCGAGCATCATTACAGCGGCAATGAGGTTGGCGACAAAAATCTGCGGCCAGGCCATGCCACCCAGGGCGCTGTGGGCGAACGCCGCCGCGATCATGTAGAAGCCCATCGTCATGACGACGAGCGCTACGAGCAACCCCGCGAGAATGCCCGGAGTCCGCGCGGCCTGGTGAACTATCACCGTCAGCAGGACTCCGACGATTATGAAAGCGACATAGTGGAAAACCGTGTAGGCAGCCACGTGCACGAACATGGTGTCCGGCATCGATGTCTTTCCGAGAACACTCACCAGTCCGCTGCCGAGGAAATTAGGAGTGTAGAGCGGACGCCCGCCGACGATGTCGACGACGAGGAACCACAGTGCGATTGCGGTAGCCCCAATGATGCCGGTGATCACGCCTTCCCGCAGGAAATTATGGTGCCGCTCAGCCATTCGTACTCCTGATGCGGTTTGAAGACTCGTCACTCGGGAGAAAATACCTTCCCCGTCGATATATTCCAAGACGACTGCAGTGATGTCCAAAAAGTTTGCGGCGCGCGAGTTGGCACCTTTCTCGCCACTTGAAGCCAATTCCAACGACGGCAAAATCGCAATTGAAAAAGGGCTAGATGTTTTCTCGGAAAATCCGCATCGGAATTCTCGTGGCGCTCACCCTTTGCGGCGCCACTCCTCACGTCGCTGACGCGCAGACAAAACGGAGAACGACGTCGACCCGACGCCGAACGCGACCAAGACGGAGGACGCCTGCGGCGCCGGTCGTTCACTATAGCGCGCCGCGGAGTCCCAGTGACGTCGCATCTACGCTGAGCTCGATGATCGCCCGCACCCGAAGCGGGACGTGGGGCGCGATGGTCGTATCGCTGACCCGCGGTGACACGCTCTTTGCCCAGAACGTTGGCGAGCCGATGATGCCGGCCTCGACGATGAAGCTGTTCACCAGCGCTATTGCGTTCGACCGCTTCGGGCCCGACTACCATCTGAGCACTGACGCCCTCCGTGACGGCCCCGTCGGTCCGGACGGGACACTCAACGGAAACATCTACATCCGCGGCGACGGCGATCCCGCTCTGTCCGGAAAATTCTTGCCGGGCGGGGCATCGGCTCCGATGAATCGCCTGGCGGAGCTCGTCGCCCAACAAGGCATCAAGCATGTAACCGGGGCGGTGATCGGAGATGCGACAGGGTTCGACGACCAGAAAATTCCAGATGGCTGGCTCAGTCGCTATCTCCAGGCGTCCTACGCGGCGCGCGTTTCCGCGCTGTCGTTGAATGAAAACCTGATTGCCGTCGCGGTGACACCGACGTCACCTGGCCACCCCGCAGCGGTGACCCTCGAACCTTCGACCAGCGCGATTCCACTGGTTGCGAATGTGCGAACCGTGGCCGGCGGCGGCGCGAGGCTTGGCTTTCGCAAGCAGAGCGACGGTACGATCGTAGCGAACGGCTCCATCGGAAGCCGAGCGGGGACCAGAAAATACGTATACATCGTTGAGGATCCGGCGAGCTTCACCACCGGTGCGTTTCGCAACGCCCTCGTCGCGCGAGGGGTCCAGGTAGATGGCGGTACGCGCCTGGGAAAGACGCCGGCGAACGCGACGAAGATCACCGGTCTCCTTTCGCCGCCGCTAGCGAGCATGATCGCGGCGATGAATCGCGAAAGCATCAACCACTACGCAGAGCTGTTCTTTCGCGACGCCGCGCGCGGACCCAAGCGAGACGCCGTTGGCACCGTCCGGAACGCCAGCGCAACGCTGCTTAACTTCTTCGCAACGAAAGCAGGTGCGGATACCAGTCACCTCTTTTTCGCCGATGGCAGTGGGCTTTCTACTCTTGACCGTGTCACCCCTCGCAGCCAGGTCCAGCTTCTTGGCTACGCGCATGGCGCGTCGTGGGGTCCGTGGCTGCACTCCTCCCTCCCCGTGGCCGGCGATTCAGAGCTGCTCAAGCGACGTATGCGGAACACTCCGGCGGAGGGAAACCTCCACGCGAAGACAGGGACCACCAACGACGTAATCGGGCTCGCAGGCTACGTGACCGCGCTGAACGGCGAGGTACTCGCTTTCTCGTTTCTGTACAATGGGAGCGATCGCTGGACGGCGAAGTCCATGATCGACGTTATGAGCGAAACCCTCGCGAGTTTCGCCAGATAAAACCCCTAAAAAACATACATTTAAGGATCGAATTACAGCTCTTGAGGCACCGATCCTGCACCCTCAGTACGCAATCGCGTGAGGATCCCGCGTGAGGGCATAGATACTATGGCATATCGCACATTCGTAGACAGCAACGGGGCCTACTGGCAGGTTTGGGATTCGCAGCCAACGAAGACGGAGCGGCGCGTTTCCGAGAGCGATCGACGCAATCTGAAGCGTTTTCCCTGGAAGGGCACTGAGCGTCGCAGCGGCGTCGACCGACGCACCATGAATCAGCGCCGAATAACCCTCGGGGAAGGCTACGGGAGCGGCTGGCTCACCTTCGAATCCTTCGACGAGAAACGGCGCCTCATTCCAATACCGCACGACTGGGAGGCGTCAACCCAGGAAGAGTTGCGAGTGCTCTGCGAAAAAGCCAGACGCGTTGCAAGGCTGGATCAGGGGAGCGTCGCCTGATACAGGCCGGGACCTAAACCAAGCGGGGCTCCGACTCCGCTACGCCTGGACCGAAGGAAGATCCCACCGGCTGCGCAATCGCGCGTAATCGCTCGCGGTTAACTGCACCAGCAACGGCCGCTTTTTCGGGTCGAGCCAGTTGATCACTTCGCGCAGCTTCGTCTCGTCGAACGCCGTACAACCAGCGGTGTGTGAGTCGGGACCAGCCCAAATGTGCAGGAAGATGCACGACCCTCGGCCCTTTACCGGCGGGGTAGCGTTGTATCCGACGATGACGCCATTTCGATACTGCGGCACCTCGCGCATGTGCTCAGCGCTGCTCCAATCAACGCGTTCGACCGCAGCGCGATCGACCACAGTGTTGTAGTGAGCGGAACCGATGTCGTCGACGCAATCCGTGGTCGGCGCCAATTGGACATAGGGTAGCTTGACGACAGCGTCGCGCGGCGCGAAGCCGAAGACGGTGTCGAGCGGAAATACGCCGGCGGGCGACTTCCCGTCTCCTTCATGCTTGTGGGGATCGCCGCGCGCGCCGTGATCGAAGCCCACACCCCACGCCAGCCCCGTCCGGCCGACCACGACAGGAACGGCACTGTCGATTGCGCGCCACCTTCCGCTCGGACCGCCCCTCTCGAAGCGCCGCATCGTTCCGCGCGTCGCCGTCCAATCGGGTGTGGTGACGATTACGATCTGCTGCGATCCATCCACGAGCGCGTCTACGTTCACTGACATCTGCGGTCGGCATCCAGCAAAAAGGAAAGCAGACAGGAGCACTATCACTCTGGCCGTGCTAGAATAAGGCATGTTCAATGTACGCTCTCCCGAAACCGCGTCCTGGTTGCTCGAGTTGCTCGTGTCGGCATTTCTCGCGGTGTTATTTCTCCAATCCGGCATCGACAAAGTCGTGGATCGCCGCGGGAATCGCGAGTACCTGGAACAGCATTTCGCGAAAAGTCCGCTCGCACGAACAGTCGGCCCCATGTTTTTCGTCATCACCATACTGGAGGTGTTGGCCGGGGCCCTAAGCGGAATTGGTTGCCTTGTCTTGCTGATCACGGGCAATCCGACCGTCGCCTTTCTCGGAGCGGTGGTCTCGGCGGTGAACCTGATCGCGTTGTTCTTCGGGCAGCGTGTCGCCAAAGATTACGCCGGCGCGGCAGTACTCGTGCCCTATTTCCTTCTTGCCCTCGCGGGTATTTATCTCCTGGCCGAGCATTAGGTAGGTAAAGTGTCGCCAGGCAGGCACGGAGTAAAATGAAAAAGGCCGTCCAGGCGGACGACCTTTTTCAGTACCCTGACTTTGGCAAGCAAGTTTACTCGGCGGCAGACTCATGAGTATTGAAGCCGTACTTCGCCGGATCTTTGGAGATACGGCCAGCCGCGATCATCATCGGAACGTAGTCCTGAGTCTCCTTCGGCAGTCGGCTCGAGATTCGATAGTAATCGGCGTCGGTGCCTTTTTCTCTTCCGGTAACTTCGCGCATCACCCGTGCAACACGGTTCTCACCAGTGTTATAGGCTGCGGCCGCGAGGTACCACGAGCCAAAGCGATCATAGAGATCACCGAGGTAGGAAAGCGCGGCTTCGGTTGCCTTTTCCGGCTGATTCCGTTCATCGACGTGCTTGTTGACCGTCAGCCCATACCGCTTACCCGTCTCGCTGATGAACTGCCACAACCCGCCGGCTTTTGCAGGTGATTTCGCCTTGGGGTTGAACCCTGACTCGATCATCGCCAGATAAATCAGGTCCTGCGGCATCTTGTGCTCTTCGAGCTTGGCCGAGATCATCGGCTCGTACTTGGGCAGCCGGTCGAGCCAGAGCGCAAAGCGCGATTTCACCTTTGGATCGGTGCTAAAGAGCTTGACCCACGAGTTTACCCGGGGATTGTCGAGGTTCGGCAAATCCCAGCCGCTGGACGTGCCCATCGACATCGAGCTGTCCGGTGCGATCGCAACATCGGCGAACGCGGCGTGGAGTTCAGTCGTATCCGAGCCGACCCGCGAAACGGTATAGACGGAGGCGAGCAGTGCAGCGCCCGCCAGACCGATATTCCGGGCCAGGCTGGAGTTGAGAATCCCATTGAGCTGGTTCACAAGTCCTCCTCTGCTGGAATCGGCGCTTGGGTGGAATGCAGACAGCCCGGCCACGTAGAGGCAAGGGAAAGCATTCCAACAGCTTGGACCGACAAATGTTTACGGTCTCAATCTAATAGAATCAGCCCTGAATTGGAAGCCGTTTTTGCTACTGATGAGTGGCGTAAGTCGTTGGCACGACAGAGCTTACAAAATTAATTTGAAGCTCTGCTGTAGAGGGTCTTTCGGATGCTTCGCGGACGGCTGGGGCCTACTTCATCTCCTTGATTACCACGCCGCGCTTAGCCAGTTCGGAGATATACTTCTCGGCCGGCACTGCTTCATCTGGCGTATAGACGCCTGCCTTCCCTATCTCGCCGCGCGCCTGCATCTGCCCCGTAATCGAAAGCGAGTAGCCGGTCGAGCGCTCCATCGCACTGATACCGTGCTCCTCGTCGTAATAGTCCACGAGCTCCCAGGCGATTTTCTTCGGCTTCCCGCCCTTCGTACCCTGCACGATGACCCGTAGCGCAACGAGGTCGCGGCCATTGGGCTTGGTGAGACGCGGCCCCATCGCCGCAACCACCAAGTCGCGAGGAACGACTTTCGTTCCCTTTACGTCGACCGGATTTAGCTCGAGAAGCCCGAGCTCGCGAATCGCCTCCATGATGCGGGCGTGCCCCGGATAGCGAAGAGTCTTGTACTCCATGCTCGGCACTTTGCCCTCGTACCTGAATGCCATGGTCGAGAGGCCGCCCGCCGTGTGGAACGCTTCGAGTTCGCCGACTTTCCCGCCGAACTTGATAGGCTCGATTTCCGAGAGCGCCTTTACCTGCGTGCGCTTGCCCCCACGCAAGACCCACGACAGCGTCGTGTAGTAGTCGAGGACGCCTTCTAGTGAGTAGACGATCTGGTAGTTGAGCGGCGGCTCGGGCTCCTGCGGCAGACCGCCCACGAAAATCTTCACGCTTTCCACCGTATCCAGCCGCGACATTCCGTACTCAGCCAGGATATTCACCATTCCCGGCGCCAGACCGCAGTCAGGAATGACAGTGATGTTTTTCTTCTTTGCTTCGGCGTCCAGGGTCTTCTGCTTGAAGACTATCTCGGTGTTGCCGCCAAGGTCGGAGAAATGCACACCGGCCTGCACCGCCAGCTCGGCGAGATCGAAGTTGAAGTAATACGGGATCGCGCTCATCGCAGCGTCGCACTGGCGCATCAGCGCGAGGACCGCCTCTTTATCGCGAACATCGAGCGGAGTGAAGATGAGACGGTCGCCCGAGTAGGGCGCAAGAAATTCCGCAAGATGCTGCGTGTGTAGATCGGCGAGGCGGACTTCCTTTACTTCCGGGTTTTGCAACAGATCATAGGCGCACGCGGAGCCTTGGAGGCCCGCGCCGAGGACTAACATCCGCATTACTTGCTTATCTCCGAGTAGTTTTTTTGGCTGGACTCGCTCTTGCAATTTATGGACGCGACAGCTTTCCCGTTACCCGCGATGCAGAGGCAATTCATGACGGCACAGGTTGACACCGCAAACTGGCGCGAACATTTGCTCGAGCGACCCGAACAAATAAAAACACTTCTCGAGAGCATCCATCGCATTGCGGTCCTCGGAATGAAACCGGACCCTGATCAACCCGCGCACTACGTTCCGGAATATGCTCAGCAAGCGGGCTACGAAATTGTGCCCGTGCCTGTCTACTACAAGGACCTCACCGAGATGCTCGGCGCAAAAGTTTATCGAAAGCTCGCCGACATTCCCGGCGACATCGACATGGTGAATGTCTTCCGGCGGCCGGTGGACATCCCGCCGCACATCGACGACATCATTGCCAAAGCGCCTCGAGCAGTCTGGTTCCAACTAGGAATACGCAACGACGAAGCGGCAGAGAAACTTGCGCGCGCGGGCATCGATGTCGTGCAGGATCACTGTCTCATGGTGGAGCTTAGGCGCATCGGCCGGTAAAGCTGCGGCGTCGGGAGTGTAGCGCGATCTGGCAACTCTGATACTGAAGCAGGCAGCACTCAGCCTCTTAGCTGGAGCTCGTAGCTTTCATACTGGCGCTCTCTCGGATCCGCGTCGGAGAAGGGAACGGCAAACGAAAGACTACCTGTTGTGGGTTGGAGTTGCCGGTAGCCGGGTTGCGGGTCTCTGCGCGGGAGAAACCGTCCCGCTCTATTCTGGCAGTTCAAGATGTGAGGCTAGAGGAGAGCTCCTGAACCCCTAAAGAATAGCTATGAGCTCTAGCTTACCAGCTGAGTGCTGCCTGCTTCAGTGTTAAAGTTGCCAGATCGCGCGAGACTCCCGACGCCGAGATTACGTTACCAGACGACAGTGTACACCACCGGCTCGAGACTAATCTCGTTCGGATCGGCTTTGCTCCGCGGCGCTAAAGCTACGATGTAGCGACCGTCCGCTGTCGCTGCGAGGGCGATGCCGGCGCCCACGACTCGCTGCGCACCGGTGCTGCCTGCGCCGGGCGGCTCGGTGATCGTGATCACTCCGCGAATAGTCTGGATCGTGTAGGGCTGCACTCCGCGGCGGATCTGGATTGGCGGCGATTGGGTCATGTCGATAGGCAGCGATCGATCGAGCGTCGGGCCTTCGGTGAATTTCACTTCCGCGATATTCGCATTTGATGGCAGGGTGCCGTGCAGCGCGCCCGTCACGGGATCGAGCGCTGACCATGTCTGGCTTGGCTCATTATCGACCGCCTTCGACGGCGAATTGCCGAGCGCGAGCGTCGATCCGTCCGCGGTCCAGCGTACGCGCCAGCCACTGGCGATCGGAAAGAGCTTTGGTGCAGCGCTGTCGCCGGCAGCGGCTACCCGCGGGTTGTCGGGAATGTGGATGACGCCTGGCTGCGCCACCGCTCTCGCCATCGACATCCCGCTCGATGCGAACGACCCAGCGCGGAGGGTAGCAGTATCGATCCCGGTGCGACGTGAGACGTCCATGATTTGATCGGTCCCGGCTCCGCTTCCGTCGACAACACCGTACGCACGAGCGAACCCGATCCATTTCCAGTCCGGCGAGGGCGCGACATCCCAAACGCTGTCCATCTGTGTCTGGAAGCCGCGCGTCTCATCGCCGAAGAAAAAAGCATTCGGAACCGGCTCGTTCTCGACACCGGCTGGGTCGGCGACCACGAGTATCGATTTCCTGTCGGGTGAGAATGCCCATCGAACTCGCTCTGCCATGCCATGCGTCCCGCGATTCACGGGCGTCATGGTTATCACCGGCGCGGCGCGCGTCGTATCGGCAGTAGTTTCTTTTTTTGAGGAGTCGACAACACAGGCTGTGAGCGCGGTGAGCGCTAGCGCGGTAATCCGGGTGGCGGTCCTAGGCACACACCAGATTACGTCCGCCCGCTTTCGCGCGATAGAGGGCGCGGTCAGCGCACTCCAGAAGATCTTCGGCGGTCTCGACCTTGGGCTCGGGAAAATCCGCTACTCCGATGCTGACTGTGAGATGGAGCGGCTGACCCTTACCGATGTCGAACGAGTGCGACTGAATCTTGTCACGCAGCCGCTCGGCAAACGCAATCGCGCCCGCTTCGCTGGTTTCGGGCACGGCGATGACGAACTCGTCGCCGCCGTAACGCGCGACCGCATCAACGCTTCGAGCAGTGCGGGCGAGCAGCAGCGCGACTTCAATCAGTACCTGATCGCCCGCCAGGTGACCGAAGGTGTCGTTCACTTCCTTGAAGGAATCGACGTCGATCATGAGAATGCTGAGCGGCGCATTGTAGCGCCGCACGCGTTCTACCTCTGTGCCCAGCTGGGTGAGCAGCGCGCGGCGGTTGAGGAGCTGAGTGAGCGGATCCGTGCGTGCGAGGGCTTCCAGGCGGATATTGTCGGCCTGGGTGACTTCGACCATGTGCGCGCGGCGCATTGCATTCATGGCGCTCTTTACTACCGTCTCGGCAAATTCCACGTCCGCGTCGTTGAGCGAGCTCTTTTCGGCAGTGCGGCGCAGCAGAAAAACGCCGGTGCGATCGAGATCGAGGCGGAACGGCAGAGCAATGATGGAACGAACAGAAATCACGCTGCCATCAGCCTCCCATGCTTCGCGCAGCTTCCGGTACGCGTCGGAGTGCCAGATGTCTGGGATGAGCACAGGCTTCTCGCTGGCGAGTGCGGCTTCGATCTCAGGGTATTTATCGAGCTCTACCTGCAGATTCTCGAGCTGCGGATCTTCGTGCGCAGATGCAACGGTTCCGTGGGTATCACCGCATTTGGCGAAGATCACGGAGGAGTGACTGAGGTTGAGCGCGCGCGCCAAACGCCGCGCGAGCATATGAAAGAGCTCTCCCATCGAAAGAGAGCCCATCACGTCGTGGAGAATGTCTACGAGCGCGCCGCGAGCAGTCGCCTCTTCGAGCAGGCGCTGGACTTCGGCTTCAGCCTTCCGAAGCGCCGAGCGTAATTTCTCGATGTCGTCCGGTTGCGTTACCGCTTCGGGCGTTTTGGTCATCATTCGTCGGTGAGTGCCTCGACCTGCTCGGTCTCGCCAGCGGGCGCGCCATTTTCAGCCTCTTCGCCCTCGTCCTCAGGCACTACGCGAGCGACGGCTGTCACGAGATCTCCTTCGTCCAGATTGACGAGTTTGACCCCCTGAGCGATACGACCGGTCACCCTCACCTGCGAGACCGAGGAACGGATGATCACACCATGTTTTGTGATGATCATTATTTCGTCCGCTGGCAGAACTTCCATCAGGGCAACAACATCCCCGGTTTTCTCGGTTCGGTTGACCGTGATAATTCCCTTTCCGCCGCGTTTCTGAACCCGGTAGTCATCGATGTTCGAGCACTTTCCGAGGCCCCGTTCGGTGACGACGAGGAGGGTCGCATCGCGCTTGATGACCACCATTCCAATGACGGAATCTCCCTCTTTGAGCTCGATACCCTTGACGCCGGTGGTGTCGCGGCCCATCTCGCGAACGTCCTGTTCATGAAAGCGTACGGATAGACCATGACGCGTCGCAAGAACGATGTCGTTGGATCCGCTCGTCACCTGCACATCGATCAGCTCATCGTCCTTGTCGATCTTGATGGCCTTGATACCGGTCTGCCGGACGTTGGAGTACTCGGACAAAGCGGTCTTCTTCACCGTTCCATCTTTGGTGCAGAAGAGAAGGAACTGAGTATCCGAGAACTCACGCACTGGTACCATCGACTTGATGCGCGTCTCCGGCGAAACGTTGATCAGATTGACAATCGGCTTGCCCTTGGATGCGCGGCCAGCCTGGGGAATCTCATAGACCTTGAGCCAGAAGCACCGCCCATCGTCGGTAAAGCAGAGGATGTAATCGTGCGTCGAGCCGATGAAGAGACGCTCGATGAAATCCTCGTCTTTGAGACCCTGGCCGCTGAGACCCCGTCCGCCGCGCCTCTGCTTGCGGTAGGTCGAGACCGAGGTGCGCTTGATGTAGCCGGAGTGGGAGATGGTGATGACCATGTCCTCCTCGGCAATCAGATCCTCTATGGTGAACTCGCCTTCGTCGCTCGTGATCTCCGAGCGGCGCTCGTCGCCGAATCTGTCGGCTACCTGCTGCAGCTCGTCGCGGATGATCTTCATGCGGCGCGGCTTGGAAGCAAGGATGTCGCGCATCTCGGTGATGAAGTCACGAACTTCCTTAAGCTCGCTTTCCAGCTTCTCGATCTCGAGGCCAGTGAGCTTTGCGAGACGCATATTGAGAATCGCCTCGGCCTGCCTCTCACTGAGCTTGAACCGTTTCTGGAGCTGGGTGCTGGCGACCGGAGTGTCGGCCGCGGCGCGAATGAGCTTGATCACTGCGTCGATGTTGTCGACGGCGATCTTCAAGCCCTCGAGGATGTGCTCGCGCTCCAGGGCTTTATCGAGCTCGAACTGCGTGCGACGCACGACGACGGTATGCCGGTGCTCGATGTAGTGCATGAGCACTTCCTTGAGCGGCATCACCTTGGGCACTAGCTGTCCGGTGTGTGAATCCGGTACGAGTGCCAGCATGATGACGCCGAAGGTCGACTGCATCACCGTGTGCTTGTAAAGCTGGTTCAGAACTACACGGGGAATCGCATCCCGCTTGAGCTCGATGACGACGCGCATCCCGTCTTTATCGGATTCATCGCGCAGGGCGGAGATCCCCTCGAGCTTGCCGTCTTTGACGAGGTCGGCCATGTCGGAGATCAGCTTGGCTTTGTTGACCTGATACGGCAGCTCGGTGACCACAATCTGCGACTTGCTCGAGGATTCCTTCTCCTCGATCACCGCGCGGGCGCGCATGACGATTCGACCGCGACCTGTTTCCTGATAGTCCTTGATTCCCGCGCGACCGTAGATGTATCCGCCGGTCGGGAAGTCGGGGCCTTTGATCAACTTCCGAATGTCTGTGGGTGAGAGCTCGGAATTGTCGATGAGAGCGGTGACCGCAGCCACGACCTCACGGAGATTGTGGGGTGGAATGTTGGTCGCCATGCCGACCGCGATTCCCGACGACCCGTTGACCAGCAGGTTTGGAATCGCCGAGGGAAGAACCTTGGGTTCCTGAAGCCGGTCGTCGAAGTTGGGCGCAAAATCGACGGTGTTCTTGTCGATGTCCGCCAGCATCTCCATCGCGATGCGGGTGAGACGCGCCTCGGTATAACGATAGGCCGCGGCGGGATCGCCATCGACTGAGCCAAAGTTCCCCTGGCCGTCGACCAGCGGGTAACGGAGCGAGAAATCCTGCACCATGCGCACGAGCGCGTCGTATACCGAGCTGTCACCGTGCGGATGGTATTTGCCGAGGACGTCGCCGACTACCGTCGCGGATTTTTTGTAAGGGCGCCCGGGGACGAGACCGAGCTCGTTCATCGCGTAGAGCACGCGCCGGTGGACAGGTTTGAGTCCATCGCGCACGTCGGGAAGCGCGCGAGAGACGATGACGCTCATCGAGTAGTTGATGAACGATTCTTTGATTTCTTCGTGAATGAGGCGCGGAAGGATGCGCTCTCGATTATTTGGAGCCGTCATTAAATCAGATTTTTGCTGCGGGTTCGGAGGCGGTGGGAGACAAGAATGCCTCCGTTCGGGGTAGGCTTAAATCTAGTGATCCCAACGGCAGAAATCAATTGGAGATATCGGCGCTAAGTCGTTGTCGCAGAAACACTTAGATCGTTAGAGAAAAGAGCGAGGCGTCCCGTGTTTCGTCGAGCGCGATGTGTTTAACGGATGAGCTCGCGTTCTCCTCTCGATTGTCCGGATTTCCCTCGTAGCTCAGCGGATGATCAATCGTCTTCTACACGATGCCATCCATTTCGTCCGGCGAAATAACGCCGATAAGACCAATCGTGCACGCGGTAACTCCGCGTGGCCGCGCGAAATACTTACCCTTCCCAAGACTGGAGAGCATCCGGAGTCGCATCCTGGCATTCGCCGTTCTAACCGCCCTCGTGCCATCCGGAGTAATGCTCGGCATCTCGTACACCCAGAACCGCCACGCACTCGAGAAGAAACTGACCGAAGATCTTCTTTCCGAGAGTGCACAGAGCGCGCGGGCGACAGGGGTATGGCTGAAGGAGCGACTGTACGATCTGCGCGTTTTCGCCGGCTCCGACGAAGTCGCAAACACCCTCGATGGGCCAGGCACACTGGCTCAAAGGTCACCGGCATTATCCGCCCAGGCTCAGGGGCGTCTACGTGACTACCTGCTTTCTCTGCACGAGCGGTTCAGCGATTTCGAGCAGCTGATGGTGCTCGACCTCAATGGCACCGTCGTCGCCAGCAGCGCTGATGAGATCACCCAGATCCAGCTGCCCCCGGACTGGAAGACAACCCTGCGCGCAGACAACCAGATAGTGGGTGAGACTTACTGGGATTCGAAAGCAGGACGGCCAAAGCTCGTGGTCGCAGTCCCGGCACAACGCGCTGACGGCCGCCTGATTGGCGCCTTCGCGGCCGAGCTCAATCTCGCGCCAGTCAAACTGCTCCTTCGCTCGTTCGCGCCGGATACCAGCGGCGCGATCTATCTGCTCACACTCAAGGGCAGTCCGATCGCGAGCTCGGAGGGGATGACTCCCCTTCTCGTCAAAACGCGGATGCCGCCTTTGACAATGAAGAAGTTGCTGGCAAGCGCTCGCACGCCATTCCCGTTCACGAGTTTTGGCGGGCGCGACGTTATCGGAACCCTCGAGTACGTGCCGCAGGTAAACTGGGCGGTGGTATCACAGGTCTCGAGCGAATCAGCGTTCCTGCAGGTCCGGCGCTTCCGCGACATTTCCATTCTCGTGATCACGCTGATTCTGATTCTGGTGGCGGCTGGCGGTTACCGCCTCGGACTTCTCATTGCGCGTCCACTCGACCGACTTGCAAAGGGCGCGGGTGAAGTCGCCGCTGGTGATCTCGCGGTGGATTTACCTGAAGCCGCCGCCGGTGGCGAAGTGGGCTACCTGACCGACGTCTTCAATCACATGGTATCGAGGCTGCGCGAGGGTCGTCGCGAGCTCGATTTGATCCACGAGACGCTGCGCAAGAAGAACGAAGAGCTGGAGATGCTCTCGACGACCGACAGCCTCACGGGCCTGGAGAATCATCGCTCGCTCATGCAACGCCTCGACGAAGAAGAAGCGCGCTGCAAGCGCGAGCGCAGAAACTTCTCGGTGCTGGTCGGCGATGTCGATCACTTCAAGCAGTACAACGACGCGTTCGGTCACCCCGCTGGTGATGAAGTTCTGAAAGCCATCTCGGACATCATGCGCGAGGCCGCGCGACCCATCGACTGCGTGGCACGCTATGGCGGCGAGGAGTTCGTCGTACTCATGCCGGACACCGCACCCGCTGACGCTCTCGAGCTCGCCGAGCACATTCGCGCGCGCGTTGCCGCCAAGAAATTCATGGGCCGCAAGATGACATTGAGCATCGGCGTCGCCTCGTTCCCGGACGATGCCGACAACGCCGAAGCGCTGATCTCGATTGCAGATGAAGCGCTTTACCAGGCGAAACGAGAAGGGCGCGATCGTGCGATCCGCGCCCGCAAGCTCGCTAAGACCGGTACTTGATCAGGGGCGGGAGACGAGGGAGCGGAAGATCCAGCCGCCGCGTCCGCCGTCATCGCTGATCCGGATCCACTCATCGGCGTAGGAAAAGCCGGTCAGCGTCGTACCGGAGTCAGCAGCAAACACAATTGGAAAGCCCGTCCCCGGACCGCCGCGAACGTTGCCGCGGGTAGTCGTGACCAGCTTCAAGGGAACGGCAAAAGGCGTCTCGCCAGGCCGAGCGCTGTCGTGACCGCCTGCCGCGAGCCGGCCACGGAAAGACGACGCGAGGGTCTTGGCCTGATTGGCGAGATAGAGCGCGCCGCCATAATTCTGTTTGTCGAAGGCACTCGCGGCCTGGCGCACCAGGCTCGCCACCTGCCGAGCTTCGGGAGGATCATCGCCGCCCGCTCTCATGGTTTGAAGAGCCACCTCGGCTTCCGCCATCGATGATGCCGCCTGGGCGCGACTCGCAACCGACTGAAGCTTTGCCATCGCCCGAACGACTTCGGCGCGGGCATCCTCGAGCTTGTTCTGGAGGTCTTCTATCTGCGCGTCGCGGGCGAACAGTGAAAGCTCGAGCCGTGCAACTCGCTTGTCGAGCTCGGGGTCCCTTACCGTGACCGTAACAGTGTCGCGAATCACGCGCGGCTTTGGTGGATCAGCGACTGGCTTTGGCTGCGAACAAGCGGCTGTAAGCGTTATGACCAGCAGGGGGAACGATGGACGCAAGAGCGGAATCCTCGGGCTAAGGCTCGTCGACACACCTTCGACGATCAAATTCACCGCGCAGCAACGGAAGCGATGGCTGTTTAGACGGAGCTCTCCTCTCCAGCGATGGGGGTGACGGCGGCGCTGCCCTTCTCTCCCGTACGAATCCGATATACCTGATCGACGGGAAGGACAAAAATTTTTCCGTCGCCGACCTCACCAGTTGCGCCCCCGGAAAGGATCGCGCGGACCGTGGGCTCGACGAAGTTGTCGGAGACCCCGATCTCCAGACGGACCTTGTCGTGGAGCTCCACTTTTACGGTGGTTCCACGATAGGTCTCGACTGCCTCGGTCTCTCCACCGTGTCCCCTGACCCTGCTGATGGTCAACCCTCTAACCTCGGCCCGGTAAAGGGCCTCGAGCACATCGTTCAGCTTTTCGGGACGCACGATTGCGACGACCAGTTTCATCTTCAGCTCCGATCTGCGTGAACGAGAATCGCACCTTCACCCCTGCTGTATGCTTCTTCGCCGTGCTGGGTGACATCCATGCCGATTCCCTCCTCTTTGCCAGTCGCGCGGAGCGTGGACACTGCGCCGATCACCTTCAGGATAACGAAAGTACCGACGGCGCTGTACGCAATCGTGACGAGTACCGCGACGACCTGTATCCCGAGCTGCGACAGATTGCCGAACAGTGCTCCGTCGGCCGTTCCATTCCACGCCCGCTGCGCGAAAACGCCGGTGAGCAACGCACCAACGATTCCGCCGACGCCGTGGGCGGATACGACATCGAGCGAGTCATCGAGCCGAGTTCGTGCCCGCCACAGCAACGCGAAATAACTCGGCGCCGCGGCGATTGCACCGATCACTATCCCCGACACCGGACTGACGAACCCCGCAGCCGGAGTAATTGCAACGAGCCCGACTACGATCGCAGTTGCGGCGCCCACAGCAGTCGTTTTCTTGGTGCGGAGAATATCGAGCAGACTCCAGACGACGAGCGTCGCCATCGGAGCGAACATCGTGTTGGTGAAGGCGAGACCCGCGGACGCGTTTGCTCCGAGCGCGCTACCACCGTTGAATCCGAACCAACCGAACCAGAGTATGCCCGCGCCGAGCAAAGTGAACGGCACGTTCTGCGGAATGATTGCCTGGCGTGCGTAGTCTTTGCGCGCACCAAGTACGATGGCAACGACCAGGGCCGCGGCCGCCGCATTGATGTGAACGACGGTGCCGCCAGCGAAGTCCAGCGCGCCCAATTTGCCGAGCCAGCCGCCGCCCCAGACCCAGTGAGCGATGGGCGCGTAGACGACCACCGACCAGAGAGTGATGAATGCGAGGTATGGACCGAAGCGCATTCGTTCAACGATTGCACCCGAGATGAGGGCCGCCGTGATGACGGCAAAAGTCGCCTGGTAGGAGGCGAACACCACGTGAGGGATCGAGCCGTGCGCATCGATGCCAACATGGTTGAAGAGAGTGTAATCCAATCCGCCGACCAAACCCGAACCGTTGGCGAATGCCAGTGAGTAACCGAGGAGCGTCCAGGCGATGCCGACGAAGCCAAGCGCGACGTAGCTCATCATCATGGTGTTGAGCGTGTTCTTGGCTCGGACCAATCCGCCGTAGAAGAACGCTAGCGCCGGCGTCATCAATAGCACCATTGCGGTAGCGACGAGCATCCACGCCGTGTCGGCAGGATTAATGGGGGGCATTACGGTCCGGTGGCGGTCGCCAGATTATAGCGAAAACCGGACGGGCCTGCACTACGAAAGCGGCTACACCGCGGATTGCGGAGTAGAGTCGGCTTGTGGCTCTTCGATTAGCTCGGCGAGATCGATATCCGTCGATGCGGGTGTGCGTACGTGGAGGACTCGCGCCATGTGCTCGATCGCGCTTTGGTGGTGCTCGGTCTTCGCCGACGCCGAGCAATCGGGCGGGACAACGATGTTGAGATCCCGGAGATACGCGTCCGACGCCGTAAAGAGAACGCACATGTCCGTTGCGAAGCCGGCGAGGATCACCGTTCGGACCTGCAGGTAGTCGATGAGCAGGTCGAGCTGGGTGTGATAAAACCCGGAGTGCTTCGCCTTGAGGACGAAGTAATCTTCCCTGTCAGGACGCAGCAGTTTCGCGATCGGCGCGCCGCGCACTCCGTCCTCCAGAACGTGACCGAGCTGCTGGCGGAAATCGGATCGCCACTTCCCGAAGTTGTCATTCACGTAGATGACGGGGATTCCGGCATCCTTTGCGCGCCTCCGCAGGGCGGCCATCTGCTTTGCAGCGGGAAGCGCATTCCTGAAAAGTGCCTCTCCGCTCTCGAACTCCATGTCGTTGATGACATCGATGAGAATGAGCGCCACGCTGCAGTGGTCGGGGACGTTGCCGTGAAGATCATTGTTTTTCGCGGGCATGACTGTTCAACAAGGAAGGGTCGTGCCACGAGAACTTCCGAGTCAGGCCGGGTAGGTCGGCTCCGGAGCAGCTTCGGCGATTCGCGAAGCGGACATCTGAAAGTACAAATAGAACGGTAGCCCCACCGCGATCAGCAGCAGCCCAGCGGCTGATTCAACCGGGGTCGCGACGAAGCTATTGCCGACCAGCCAAACGGCCACGATCACGAAGATCGCCGGTATGACCGGGTATCCAATCGCCCGATATCGGCGCGGAGCCGCGGGAAGTTTTCTCCTCAGCACAAAAAGAGTCGTGCCGACCAGCGCGGTGAACAGCCAGACAGCAAAAATCACGGACGTCGTGATCTGATCGAAGGTACCGGATAGTGCGAGCACGCACGCCCAGATGCCCTGAAACCAGACGGCGTTGACGGGAACGTGAGATGTCGGGCTCAATCTCGCGAGTGGGCTGAAGAACAGGTGGTCGCTCGCCATTGCGAACGGAACGCGTGCGTTCATCATCGTGATTCCGTTGAGAGCGCCAACCGCGGCAATAATGAACGCGAGCGAGACGATCTGCGCTCCGTACTTCGAGAATGCCTGCGCTGCTTTCGCGGCGACTGGCAGCGCATCGCGATACGCGGTCGAATTCGAGGTGAGAACCTCGCCAAAGGGCAATGCGTAGAAGTAGGCCACGTTGGTAACGAGGTACACGAGAATGACCAGCAGCATTCCATAGATCAGCGCACGCGGAACGTTTCGCTCTGGCTTCTCGATCTCGCCCGCCATCATCGGGACGTTTGACCAACCCTGATATGCCCACAGTGCGGCTAGCATTGCCGCTCCGAAGGCGCCGGTCCCAGCGCGGGGAACGCCGGACGTAGCGGGATCGCGCAGATGATGGAAAGATCCCAGCCTCGACAGAAAAAAACCGCCGAGCACGATGATCGCGATTCCGCCAAGCTTGGCAAGAGTGGCGATCCATTGCACGCGACTTCCCACGGTCACTCGACGTGAGTTGATCCCACAAAAGAGCAGAATGACGGCCACGGCGACGACCTGCTGCACACCCAGGCGCCAGTGCACGTCCTGTCCGAGAAGGTGGAAGTCACGCATCATCCAGACTGCATTCAGCGATACGAAGGACGCGAGGAACGAAGCCAGAGCCGTAGCGACCGCCGCCAGGCCGCCGCTTGCAATGAGCATTACGGAGGTCCAACCGAACAGGAACGCAGGGAGGTTGCCGTACGCTTCACGGAGGAAGACGTACTCTCCGCCGGCTTCCGGCATCATCGCACCAAGTTCGGCGTAGGTGAGCGCGCCGGCCAGGGAAAGAAGGCCAGCGGCGAGCCACGCGAGCAGAACATTCGCGGGACTGCCTACGAGCTGCGCCATTGGTGCTGTTTTGAGAAAGACGCCCGTGCCGATGACGGTCAGGACCAGTGCAAGTGCATCACGCAACGACAACGCGCGCACCAGCCCCTTGGAGGTTACCCCTTCAGCTTCCGACGACGCCTCCGCCGTCGAGCTCACTCGGGATCGGGCGGGCGATATACATCGTGCGGGCCGGTGCTACGGATGCCCGCCGCGTACGTCGGCCGCACGTATTCCTCAGTAGTCGCGATGCCTTCGGCCCTGTCCATCTCGCGGTTGTCGCGGTCGATCGAGTCGCGTTCCTCGCGGTAGCGGCGGTACCAATCGCGGGTCACTTCACCAGCGAGCTCGCGATTTCCCAATCCGAAGGCGAGCGCCAGAGCGAGCGCGATGGCACCGAACAGAATAGCGAATGCCGTCGTCACGATCTCGGTGGCGACGCCGAGCTCCTGGAGCGCCATGAAAATGGCGAGCATGACGACGCCGCCCTTTCCTACGCGCGCGAGAGTGGGACCTCCGTGCAATCCCCCCGCCGACGCCATGATCAGGCCGCCGACGAAGCTTCCGAGGACGATGCCGACGATCATGATGACAATCGACGCGATCACGCTCGGGATGTAGCTCACGAGCTCGGAGAACACGTTGGCAAGCGATTGCAGGCCGAGTGCATTCGCGGCGACCAGCATGACGGCGAACATCACGAACCAGAACACGAGACTGCCAGCGACGCGCGTCGGGTTTACCCGCGAGCCCGACCTCTCTACTGCCTGCATCACCCCGCCACGCTCGAGGATGTGGTTGAGATGGATGCGGCGCATCAAGCGATCGGTTCCCTTCTCGAGCAACCGGGCGAGGAGATAGCCGGCAAAGAGAATGACGAGCGCGCCAAAAAGCGCAGGTACGTAGCCGTACAGCTGCTCGAAGCTTCCCTGCAGTCGTTCGCCGAATGTGAGTGTCGTCGTGGTGTCCACTAGAATCTCACGTTGAGTAGGGAGTGGTTCCCTGGGGCGCGGGTCCCTATCAGAAAGATACTCGCGGGATTGAAGCTTAGCTGTAGTCCATGGCGTCCGCGATCCGGGGACGGGTCTACGTATCGCTCCGAGGCGACGATGCCCGCTAATCCCCCGAAGGCGGCCAAACCGCTGACGAGCCGCGGATTTGGATCACTGGTATTGGTCAGGGCTGCAACGCCGGCGCCCATCAAGGCACCGGCAAAAGCGCCGAGCGTCACGCGTCCGCCGTCGGCACGGCTGTGATCAAAGCGACGCACGAGCAGCCAGTCACCGACGATCATACCGACCACTCCACCACCGGTAAGCGCCGCGGCAACGGCGTTGCTGCTCGACCCATCGCCGACGAACATGCTGCCCACCAATGCGCCAACCCCGGCGCTTGGCCACAAGGTTTGGATGTCACCCGGCGTGACGTTGTAATTCGCATTTCTCGGATACAGTACGCCGAGCGGATAGCCGATGATTCCCGACGCGAGAGTGACTGCGACAACCGCGCGGTCCGAGAGTCGTGGGCCGTGACATGCAAACGAATTGTCGGGCTGCAGATCGCAGTGTGATTGCCCTCTGAGTGCTTCGGCAGTCCCGAGACCGATCAACGCGCCAATGTCGGAACCAAAGCCTGCTCCGACGGCGTCGGCTTCCGTCATGTTTCGCGCGAGGCCCATTCCCAATGCCGCGCCGCCGATTCCGCCGAGGAACGCGCCGGCGCCCTGCGCTTCATCATTCGCATCGAGCACGTACCCGAGCGCCCAGCCCGCGAGTGCGCCATTGTGGCCCAGGTTGAAGGCAAGATCCGTCTGAGGTTTGTCGATAAAGAACCGCCGCGAGATCTCCGACGCGGCGAAAAACGTTCCCCCCGCGACGACGAGGTACGCCGCACCCGCGCTCGCATCGTTGGATGCGATCGCAACGGTAAATGCGGGCGCATAAGCAACCAGCCCAAGCAGCGACTGCCCTCGGATAAATGCGTTGCGCGAATCCTTCCGCGCCATGATGACTTCGCGCGGCAGCTTTGACACAACGGCGCGTATCGCGTCGCGATCATTGGCACTCAGCACGTACCGCTCGACGACGCCGGTTTTCCGAGTGACGGCCAGGACGTAAGTCGAATCGTTTGCCGTGTACAGACGGGCATCGACGAACTCTCCTGACACCGGCCACCATGGCGGACGCAGTGCAGCCCGATCGGCGAGGAAGGGCGTCATTACAGGAACGAGACCGGCGCTATCGAACGGCACCGGACGCTCGATCACTTGTGCATCGAGGTGCGCTCGCGGAGCGCCAAAGATTAGCAAAGCGCCGATTGCGACGCGTCGAAGGACAGTCATGTGATCAAAATAGGGCGACGTCGCGGATTCTGCCTCTGCTCAGGCCAGCAGTGACGCGGGTGTTCCCGCGAGGTTCAGCGGCGGCGGCCGGTGTATTTGTTAGGTGCGGGTTCCGCGTTGGATGTCGAAAATTGCGCTGCGGCGGCACTTCGGGCAGATCATCCAGTCACGCTGCCTCGCGTAGCCGAGCCCGAAGGACCCGCCACCGATTCCGCGGCGCGTCATGCCGACGCCGCATCGCGGACAGATGACTTGCTTTCCGGCAGCGAACTCCTCACGGATGCGCTGCAGCTCAAGCTGGGTGTATTGTGCGTCGTTCATTCCGGGATGCGCACGACGATCTTGCCGAACTGCTGGCCGCTTTGAAGTCGCTCGAACGCCTGGCGCCCTTGTGAGATGTCGAACACCGAATCAACGAGCGGCGTGAGACGTCCGGCGCGGTACTCATTGGTCACCGCATCGAACTCGGCGTCGTTGCCCATCGTCGAGCCCATGATGTCCCACTGATTCCAGAACAAGCGCCTGATGTCCATCTGCACAATCGGGCCGGATGTCGCACCGCACGTCACGAGTCTTCCGCGTTTGCCAAGCGCCCCCAGTGATTGCTGCCAGGTGGCTTCACCTACTGTATCGAGGATGACATCCACTCCGCGCTTTCCGGTGCGCGTACGGATTTCCTTGGCGACGTCGTTGTTGGTGTAGTTGATGACGTTGGTGGCGCCGAGCCCACGAGCAAGTGCCAGCTTTTCGTCGCTGTGCGAGGTAACCCAGGCGATGGCGCCGATGTTACGGACGATCTCCAATGCAGCGAGCGCAACGCCGCCGCCAATCCCCCAGATCAGAACGTCGTCGCCCTTCTTGACGCGCGCGCGGGTGACGATCATCCGCCACGCGGTCAGCGTTGCGAGGGTGAATGCAGCTGCCTGCTCTATGGGCTTCTCACGCGAAATGCTACGCGCGTTCGTCGCGGGGATCACGATGTATTCGGCCAGAGTGCCTGGGGCGTGCTCGCCGAGTATGCCGAATTTGACGCAGAGCGATTGCTCGCCGGCGCGGCAATACTCGCAGGTGCGATCACTCAGACCGGGATTGATGATGACGCTGTCGCCGACCTTGAGCTGATTGTCGGTGATACCGCTCAGGTCGCCGATGGCGTCGACGACGCCGGTTGCGTCGGCGCCAAGTATCCAGGGCGGAACGATGGTAACGCCCGGAAGTCCGGCCACAACGAAGAGGTCGAGATGATTGAGCGCGGCGGCTTTGACTCGAACGCGGATCTCGCCCCGTTTGGGCTCCGGTTTCGGCAGATCGGTGCGATACACGATCTGATCGAGTCCGCCGTGCGCCGAGATAGTGAGTCCTCGCACGCGATTATTGGACGGTTATATTCAGTCGGTGGGTGTGCTCTGCATGCATCACGAAGATATAGACTTTGATTTCTATCCGCTCCGGATCAGTCTGAATGCTCTCCATAAAGGTTCCTCCGCTGGGAGAATCGATCGTTGAAGCCACGGTATCCAGGTGGCTGAAGAAGGAAGGCGACGCGGTGGCTGCCGGCGACACGGTCGTCGAGCTGGATACTGACAAGATCACGGTCGAAGTGCCGGCGCTGAAGCCCGGTGTCCTGACTGCGCAGGCCAAGAAAGAGGGCGACGTCGTGCATGTCGACGACGTGCTCGGTTCGATCGACGA
>DATAHM010000050.1:0-6623 GCA_036263215.1 Gemmatimonadaceae bacterium | reverse complement strand
GAGGGATGCTGGATATTCCGGGGCTTCGCCGCCGATTTTCTGGACGGGCTTCTCGACCTGGAATTCCATGTACGGGCCGTGGTCAGCCTCTTTCACGCCCGCTTCCTTGCCAGTGTCACCTTCTTTGCCGGTGCCACCCTTTACGCCATTGGCGGTGCCGCCGGCGATGCCTTTGCCGCTGAAATCGGCCTCATTGGTGATCGCCTTCGACAGGTCGATCTTCGGCAGATTCGTCGGGATGTTCACCGGCGTCTCGAGAACCTTAAAGCCCTTCGGCGGTGCTGGCGCCTCGACCTTAGGTGCCTGCACGACCTTCGGCGGCTCCGGAACCTTCACTTTGGGCTTCGGTGCTTCCTTGGGCTTGGGCGGCTCCTTTTTGGGCTCGACTTTGGGCGGCGGTGGGGGCTCATCCTTCTTGACGGCGACGAACCTCACCTTCTCTTCCCTGTTCTCTCTGACCTTTCTCACGCCTGCTCTCGCGGTCGCAAAAATGGCGAGGAAGAGGATCAGCGAGTGCAATACTATGCTCAATACGGTCCCGCCTACTGACCGCTTTTTTTTGTCTGGTTTGGATTCGAGTAACCGCATTTTGCTCCCCTGTTAAAGCTGCCTTCCTATAGAGCAAGGGGGGTACCAAACCGGCACTTTTTCGGGCCCGGATTGGGGCGATTTTCCCTATGAAAATCGACGATTTCTGGCACGAAAAATCCTAGTGAAATCCGCCCGATATACGGCAGAGTTCAGGGCCGTCCCCAGGGGTCTGGCGCGAAGACTTAGCACCCCGGACCCTCACTGGCTTAAGTCCTGCCTCTTCCGGCCCGTACGAATTCTTCAACTCTTCTCGAGGTGACAATGCACAACGCGCGCTTTCGACTCACGACGGTAATTGCGGGGGCGACCATGTGCGTCTTCGCGGTAGCCGCGTCGGGTCAAACCACTCCGACTACAACGGGTACCACGACCGGAACCCAGACCCCGACGGCTGGGACGACGACTCCGACGACCACCGGAGCAGCCGGGACTTCGACCAACGCCGGTGCCTACAATGGAACGGCGTCAACGCCGGCCGGCACCGATCAGACGATCGGCGGCACGACGACAACCGGCACTACGACCACGACGACGGATGCCACCGTGGCACCAACCGATAACACCACCGTCGACAACGGCAATGGCCGCGGCTTCCCCTGGGGCCTCCTCGGCCTTCTCGGTCTCCTTGGCCTCTTCAAGGGCAGATCAACTGAGGTTCGGCGTGACACCTACGCGACCACGACACCAGGCGCGCGCACCACGACCGTTGGAACCGGCACTGCTTACGACGACCGTACCGCCACGCCGAGAGCAGCATCGGGCATCGGCACCACGGGCACCGGCACTGGCACCAGTGGAACCGGAAGCGGATCGATCGGCGATCCCGGCTCGAGACGTTGAGCTCGTTCCCCAATTAAAAAAGGCGCGGAGAAATCCGCGCCTTTTTGTTCCGTCCAATCGAAGTCAGCGAGCTGCTGTGTTCTTTCCAGTCGCTTTTCGTGTGAGAACTCCGCACACCGCCTCGAACGCCTTTCGTCCGGGCGAGCCCGCTCGCGGCCGATCCCAAACCATGTGCGCCTGGTCGCGCGGATCGACCTCACCTTCGTCTTTGACGAGGACGTTGTTCGGGCCGTAAAGTGTGCTCCGAACTCTTTTCACGCGCACGGGCGCGCATTTCACGTAGGCCCTCTCGACGAGGCGCGTGTACTGCTTCTTGCTCTCGATAACGCGCGGCCGCTTGTAGTCCCAGCTCGTTACTGTCGTCCATGTTCCCGGCGACTGAAGCACGACGGACGCCGTGTCAAAGATCACGGTGAGGTCCGAGTCCTTATAAACCTGTCGCCACGGAGCCTGCGCGTGGACAGCGATAGGCGCGGCGAGGCTCGAGATGCAAAGTGCGAGTGTGCTTACGGAACGTCTCATGAAATCTCCTGGGCTGTGGCCGGTCGGACCCACAAGCAACCGGACAGCAGCGGTGGGACGGAATTCGTATTGGGTCGGATTATATACACCACTCAGGGAATATGGCCACTCATAGCTGTTCGTCAGCCGTTTGCTGGGCGAGTAACCGCGAGGTCGTTATCTCCGAGATCTCCCGCATTTCCTTCGGATTGAGGGTGCGGACTATCGTAAGAATTGCGGCGAGCAGCGGGACCGCGACGAGCAAACCCAGAAAACCGAACAACATTGCCATCAAGGCCTGGATTCCGAGTGTCATGGCCGGCGGCATGTTGACGCCATGCTTCATCAGGACCGGCACCAGCAGGTGATTCTCCAGGAATTGAATAACGATGTAGCCAATCCCGACCACGAGCGCTTTATGCGGCGAATCGACGAAAGCCATCGCGATTGCCGGGATCGCGGCGAAGATCGACCCGACAATCGGAATAAACTTGGCCACCCCGGCGAGGATACCCAGCGGCACCGCGGCTTTGACCCGGATGAAGAGGAGGAAGACGGTCGTCACGCCGCCAATCACCGCCATCGCAATCAGCTGGGTGACCAGCCATCTGCGCAGCGTCGTCGCGACGCGCGCCATCGTGAGCGCGGCGTGATCTCGCTGAGCGACCGGCACCAGCTCGAGCATCCCGCCATGATAGAGATGCGGATCCACCGCGATATAAGCGGCGATGAACAGAACGAGGAGGAATGCGCCGGACACAGCGAAGGTCGATGTGAGCATCCGCAGGAAGGAATGTTGCGCCCCTCTGAATTGCCCGGTGATCTCTCGGCGGAGGTTGCCACCGGCCGCGACTTCGTCGGTCCGCCTGGTCGACCTGACCACGACCCCATTGGCGGGAGGAACTACCACGGTATCCGCGACGACGGAGTCACTCGCCGAGCGCACTGAATCAGCCGCGCTCGCGTTGAAGAGGATGCCAAGAATTCCGTTCGAGCGGTGGCCAAGCCACGCGTCGATTTTGTCGAGCGCCTCCGGCAGCCGCTGCTGAAGCTCGGTGGACTGGGTTCTAAGAATTGGCGCGATAAAAGCGCCGCCCCCGACAAGCAGCCCAAAAAACAGCGTAAGAATCAGAGCGACTCCGAGCCCGCGCGGAACCCGGCGCTTTTGCAGCCAGTCTGCTCCCTGCGCGAGCGGCAACCCGAATAGCACACCGAGAAAGAAAAGGAAAATCACCGGGTGCCCGATCCACAACAGCCTGAGCGCGACGTAGAAGGCGAAGATCAGGGCCAGCACGCGCACGACATCGCGTGTCGGCAGTCGGAGTGGTTCGCGAACGTCCATGGTAGGTCGAACTCTAAGCCTTACTCGGGCTTTCTGCGAGCGCTTTGGCTGCCGCGCCCCGGGCAGCCACTACTTGAAAGTATGAGTGCGGCTGATAGCTTCACGTCATGCTTCACGCGTGTCGTACGCTCATGTGTTATCGCTTCCCGAGGTAACAAGGGGGCTGAGCATTCGTCCGCTAACCAAACGACATTGCACAGCCAGAGCTCGACGCTCTCGCAGCCAACACCGCGCCCTCGAGAAAGGGCGCGTTTTTGTTAGTGTACCTCACGGAGACGAGTCATGCCCGCATCACCTGATGGACCCATCGCGATTTACTACGAGCATCCCGACTGGTTTCGGCCACTGTTTGCGGAATTGGATCGCCGAGGCATCGCGTACGAGCGCGTAGATGCGTCGGCCCACTCGTATGATCCTGCCGAGAGCGACTCCCCGTACTCGCTCTTCTTCAACCGCGCGAGTCCGTCTGCGTACCTGCGCGGCCACGCCCAGGTCACCTTCCACACCCTCAACTGGCTGCGACACCTCGAGCGCATCGGAGTACCCGTGGTGAACGGTGTGGTCCCGTACGAGATGGAGACATCGAAAGCCCTGCAGCTCGACATCCTGAATGAGCTCGGTCTCCCGTATCCCCGCGCCCGGGTAGTCAACAATGCCTCAGTGGTCCGGGAGGCAGCGCACGATCTGCGATTCCCGATCGTCGTGAAAGCAAATATCGGCGGCTCGGGTGCGGGTATCACGCGGTTCGACACTCCTCAATCACTCGCTGCCGCCGCCCAGACTGGAGCCATCGACCTGGGCGTCGACAACGTCGCCCTCGTTCAGGAGCTCGCGCCACTTCGGGATGCGCACATCACCCGCGTCGAAGTACTGGACGGCAAATTTCTTTACGCGATCAACGTTTATCCGGCGGACAACTCGTTCAACCTATGCCCAGCCGATGTCTGCCAGACGACCGACGGCCAGCAGCTATCGCGCAGCGCTTGCGCCGTCGACGCGCCAAAGAATGGGATGAGGGTCGAGCAATTCAATCCTCCTCGCGAAATCGTGCGGCAAGTCGAAGCAATCGCCCAGCGGGTCAAGCTCGACGTGGGAGGAATCGAATACCTGATCGATGACCGCGACGGCCGTCATTACTTCTACGACATCAACGCACTCTCGAACTTTGTAGCCGACGCGCCAAACGTCATCGGCTTCGATCCGTTCGCTCGCCTCGTCGATTACCTGGCTGTTCGGGCGGGAGCTCCTTCACTCGCGGGAGCTGCGTGATGCGGTACGGATACTGGCTACCGGTCTTCGGCGGTTGGCTGCGGAATGTCCCCGACGAAGGCATGACCGCGACCTGGGACTACGTGAAGCGTCTGGCGCAACGAAGCGAAGAGATCGGTTTCGACATAACGCTCATCGCCGAGCTCTTCATGAACGACATCAAGGGAATCGACGCAAACTCACTGGATGCGTGGTCGACGGCGGCGGCCCTCGCTGCCGTGACGGAGCGTCTCGAGCTCATGGTCGCGGTCCGTCCAACCTTCCACGAGCCGGCGATCTTTGCGAAGCAGGCGGCTAACATCGACCATATCTCGGGTGGAAGGCTGGCGCTGAACGTCGTCTCGTCGTGGTGGAAAGACGAGGCGCGCCGCTACGGGATCCACTTCGAGGAGCACGACGATCGTTACGCGCGCACCGACGAATGGCTGCGCGTGGTGAACGGAGTTTGGAGCGAGCCGCGCTTCAGTTATGCGGGACGACACTACAAGGTCGAGGAAACGATTCTCGAGCCCAAACCGTTGCGCCGTCCGCGTCCCACGATCTACGCCGGCGGGGAAAGCCCCGCCGCGAAGGAGCTGATCTCGCGCACCTGCGACGCCTACGTGATGCATGGCGACCCCGCCGAACGCGTTGCACCGAAGATCGCTGACATGGCGGGGCGTCGAGAAAGACTCGGATTAGGACCGATGGAATACGGTGTCGCTGCTTACGCCATCGTGCGCGATACCGAATCCGAAGCGCAGAAAGAACTGGAGCGGATCACCAACGTCCAGCCAGGCTCGCCCGGCTACCACAATTATCAGGACTGGATCTCACACACTGCTCTCGAGCAGAGGGTCAGCCTCGAGGACTACTCGGTCTCGAATCGCGGACTGCGTGCGGGTCTCGTGGGAACCGCTGAGCAAGTAGCGGAGCGGATAAGAGAGCTCGAGTCGGTGGGGGTGAATCTGCTGCTGCTTCAGTTCAGTCCGCAGCTCGAGGAGATGGAGCGCTTCTCCGCCACGGTGATGCCGCTCGTCTCCGCGAGCGCCGACATCCCTGAACCTGAAACAGCTCTTACGCGATGACCTTGGCTTGACGGTCGCGCAGGGTCTGGTAGCACTCGCAAGACGCCTGTTCGAGGCCCGCACGATCTACGACCGTGATGTTGCCGCGCGCGTGCGCAATAAGGCCTGCTTTCTCCAGGATGCCCATCGCGACGGTCACCCCCGGCCTACGGACGCCGAGCATTTCGGCTAAGAATTCCTGGGTGAGGTCGAAGCTGTCGCGACCCACACGGTCCTGCGACATCAGCAGCCACCTGGCGCAGCGCTGCTCGATGACGTGCAACCTGTTACACGCCGCTGACTGCGCGACTGTCTCATAGACGAATTCGCTGTAGCAGTGCAGCAGCCGGTGGAGGCACGAGCATTCCAGGGTGAGCTCGCGAAAATCCGGAACCGACAAACGACGCGCGGCCCCCGTGATCTGCCCCATCCCACGATTCGGAGACGTCTCGATCCCGTGAAAAACCGGGATGCCGCTGAACCCGTCGTTGCCGACAGTCATTGCTTCGACCTGATCGCCGTCGGCCATCATGGTCACGAGGGAGATCACGCAGTCCTCGGGGAAATGGACGAACTGAAGGGTCTCCTCGGGCTCGAATAAGATTTCCTTGGATTCAACCCGCACCAGCTCGCTCCGGCGAAGCACTGCATCCATTTCAGCGGGCGGCAACAGCTTCAGTATGCCGTTGCAGGTCGGCCCCGACCTGCTGCCGGCGGGGTAGGTGGGGTTCTGGGTACTAGCTGATTCGACGGAGACTACTGGCATGCATGTCGGTGCTTCGGCTCGCCCTGAGCGTGAGGTTATGCTGCCACCTACCAGTGGCAGGCGGCCGCGTTTTACCCCTTGTTTAGCAATTACCGAACCGGAGCGAGGCGCCGGGATCAAGTCAGGGCGGCTGTTATCTTCGGAGGGGCAAAACAGTCATTTATCACGGCCTGCCTCTATAGAGCGCAGCAGAAGGAATTGCCCCACCGGAAGCTATGACTATACCTGCTGACGCGCAGCCCAACGAGCGAAAATTCCGCTTCAAGGA
>DATAHM010000049.1:0-5270 GCA_036263215.1 Gemmatimonadaceae bacterium | reverse complement strand
CGCCGCGGATACTCTGCTCTTTTACATGCGAGAGCAGCGGTCGGGATACAATCCGCTTTTTCGCACCGTCGTGCACACCCACGATGGTATTGTCGTCGATGACTCATTGCGCGCCGGCCGGTTCATTCCGGTGACGGGCGGCTGGGCGGATGCTTCAGATTACCTCCAATACGTCATGACGTCTTCCAACGCGACGTTCGTGATGCTGATGGCATACCGCGATCATCCTCATGCATTTCCCGATCGCTTCGATTCGCGTGGACTACCCGGCCCCAATGGCATTCCCGATGTGCTCGACGAAGCGCGACACGGGCTCGACTGGCTCGTCCGCATGTTCCCCTCGGACTCCGAGATGTACAACCAGCTCGGTGACGATCGCGATCATACCTATTGGGATTTACCGACCACCGATTCCGCTGATTACGGCTGGGGGAAGGGAAAGGAACGGCCGGTCTATCCGTGCACTGGAAAACCGCAGGGCCTCTTCAAATACAAGAATAGGTCGAATGGATTTGCTTCGACCGCGGGTAAGTACACCTCTGCGTTTGCGCTCGCGGCGTTGCTTTACCGGCGCAAGGACCCGGAGTTCGCGGCCAAACTCCAACACAAGGCGCTAGCTGCCTACTCTATAGGAAAAAAATTCCCTGGGGTTTGTCAGGGAGCGCCCGGACATGCGCCCTATTATTACGAGGAAGACAATTGGGTCGACGACATGGAGCTGGGAGCGGCGGAGCTGTACGCGCTCACTCACGACCGATCGTATCTGAGAGATGCGCTGGAGTACGCCGCGCGCGAACCCGTGACGCCCTGGATGGGCGCCGACACTGCGAAGCATTACCAGTGGTTTCCGTGGCACAACAACGGCCACTATGAAATTTGGCGCAACGCAACTGCCGGTGACCGCAAGATCGTAGCAGACTATTACAGGCAGGGCCTTGCTCGTGTCGTCGCGCGCGCCGACAACGGATTTCACATCGGCATCCCGTTCATCTGGTGCTCGAACAACCTGATGGCTTCGTTCGCAACACAGGCCTATTTGTACCGGCGGATGACGGGAGACAATCAATTCCGGGACTACGAGCAGGCTGCCCTCGATTGGCTCTTTGGAACAAATCCGTGGGGCGTTTCGATGGTGATCGGCCTGCCGCACGACGGTAACTTTGCTCGAGATCCGCATTCGGTTGTCGCGAAGGAGATGCACGTGCAGCTTACGGGCGCGCTGCTGGATGGGCCCGTTTATTCCTCTATTTACAGGAATCTTGTCGGCATCACCCTCCATGACCCCGACGAGTACGCGCAGTTCAACACCGGCTTTATCGTCTATCACGACGACGTCGGCGATTACTCCACCGACGAGCCGATAATGGATGGCACAGCCAACCTTACCTACATCCTCTCGGCGATGGGCGATCCCCGCAAATAGATGCCCGAGCTGCCGGACATCGCCATTTACATCGAGGCCCTGGAATCGAGAATCGTCGGCCAGACCCTCGAACGCGTACGCATCCCCAAACCTTTTCTTCTGCGTTCGGTAGATCCTCCACTCACTGCCGCGCTAGGGAAACGCGTCATCGGCATCAGGCGCATGGGCAAGCGAATTGGCGTCGATCTGGAAGACGACTTGTTTCTGGTCATCCACCTCATGATCGCCGGCAGATTACGCTGGGTACCCGCGGGCGGAAAAGTGCCTGGCAAGATCGGACTCGCCGCTTTCGATTTCAGCAACGGCACTTTGATTCTCACTGAGGCGGGATCGAAGCGGCGGGCATCGCTGTGGCTCGTGCGCGGTGAAGAAGGGTTGAAACAATTCGCGCGGGGCGGCCTCGAGGTTCTCGAAGCCACCATCGAAGAATTCGAAGAAAGATTGATGCGGGAGAACCACACTCTCAAGCGATCGATGACCGATCCGAGATTGTTCAGCGGCATCGGCAACGCATACTCAGACGAAATTCTGCATCGCGCGAAGCTGTCACCCATCAAGCACACCCAGAAGCTGACCGATGAAGAAATTCAGCGGCTATTCGACGCCACCAAAGCCATACTCGTCGAATGGACCGATCGCCTGCGCGAGGAATCGAAAGGCGATTTTCCGGCAAAGGTGACTGCATTCCGCGATGAGATGGCGGTCCACGGCAAATACGGGCAGCCTTGCCCGGTATGCGGTGCGCCCGTTCAAAGGATCCGATACGCCGACAACGAAACCAATTACTGCGCGCGTTGCCAGACGGATGGTAAGCTGCTCGCCGACCGCGCCCTGTCGCGTCTACTCAAAGAGGACTGGCCGCGCTCCATCGACGAGCTGACCTGGAGTTAGATCGTCCCCGCGTTGATCCATTTCACCACGCGCGGTGGCGCATACACATCGAAGCGTTCCAGCAACTTCATCGGGTCGCTCTCCACGATCACCATCGAGCGATGAACGTCGCGCACGAATTTTTCTTCGACAGCGCGGTCCAGAAACTCGAGTAGCGGGTCGAAGTAGCCGTCCACGTTCAGCAGTCCACACGGCTTCGCGTGCATCCCCAGCTGTGCCCACGTCCAGGCCTCGAAAAACTCTTCGAGTGTCCCGATTCCGCCCGGCAGCGCTACGAATCCGTCTGCCAGCTCCGCCATCAGCGCCTTCCGCTGATGCATCGAATCGACAATGCGAAGATCCGTCAGACTCGTATTCGCGACTTCCCGCTCGACGAGGACGCGTGGAATGACACCAACGACTTCGCCGAGATCATCGAGCGCGGAGTCAGCGAGCGCAGCCATGAGGCCAACGCTGGAGCCGCCATAGACAATACCGACTCCTCGCTCGGCCAGGAGCCGGCCAAACTTCCTGGCTGCGTCGACGTAGCTGGGTCGCGCACCTGGATTGGATCCGCAGAAAACTGCGAGCCTGCGGATTTCACTCACGTTTTTGGTCGCAGGGCGGCCATCATACTCGCGCCAAGGCCGGCCAACGATTGCCCGCCATCACAGACCACTACAGCGCCGGTAATAAAGCTGGCGGCATCGGTACAGAGAAAAAGAGCCAGATCGGCGATCTCGTCTTTCGTTGCAAAACGTTTCAACGGTACGGAACGAGTGAGTTGTTGACGGATTTCCGGTGTCGGTGCAAGACGCCGCATACCTTCCGTATCGTCGACGGCCCCCGGCGCGATCGAGTTTACTCGCACTCCGTCCGGACCCCATTCGATCGCGAGACATTTCGTCAGCATGTCCACGCCCGCCTTTGCGGCGCACACGTGTGCCTGCATCGGCATGGCCGTGAACGCCTGCATCGCTGAGATGTTAATCACAGACGCACCAGGTCTCCGCAGATACTCGTACACTGCGCGACAGGTATTGAACGTCCCGAGCAGATCGATGTCGACTACTGACTTGAAAGCATTGGCCGACATGCCCAGCACCGGCGCGGGAAAATTTCCAGCGGCGCCACAAACAACGATGTCGATGTTTCCGTGCGCATCGCTCGCGGCTTTGATCGCACGTGCCAGTGCATCGTAATCGCGCACATCCGCTGCGTGACCCGTCGCCGAACCACCGTTCTCACTGATGTCGGCTGCCGCCTTATCGAGTTTTTCCTTCGTCCGGCCAATCAGTGCCACTTTCGCACCGTGCTCCGCGAAGCGCTTTGCTATCGCGAAGTTTATCCCGCTACCGCCGCCAGTTATTACCGCGGATTTTCCTGCGAGAATGTTTTCCCCAAAAACTTCGGGCATCCCTTCCCCATAGTGATTCAGCGAAGCGCAAAACGTATCGTTGGACGAAGGGAATCGCGATGCAACTATACAACTCAGTAGAAAAGAAAAACCCCGTACCTTTTTAGGGGTACGGGGCCGGGCTACTGGTTGGCCCACCCGTCCTACAAGCTCGACCAGTAGCTTTATCCCTTCACTGGATTCAAATCCATGCTCTAACTCTTAGACCCACTATACGGGAAAAGGGTTTGAAAAGTTTTAAGAGCTCTTTTTGAGGTTTTGAGGGGTCCGTCGCTTCCTGGTTGTATCCAGGGTTAGGTCGCCGCTATTGGAAAACAACTGATCCACGGCAACCTGGGACAGCGAAGCCACCGTTTCGCGGCGCAAGGCCAACTTCGTCGAGCCTCCAGCCGACGTTTCCTCGATCAGACCTGCCGCACGGAGCGCCTGGACGTGGTGCGTGATCGTTGGTTTTGAAACCCCGAGGCTCCGCGCAAGCTCAGCCGAGGTCGTCGGGGTACGCGCAAGGACCGAGGCGATCGCATATCTCGTCGTATCTCCCAAAGCTCGGAACACCAGCTCAGCCCTGATCGAAGTCGGCTCGATGGTCGGCGTGAGCGCGCGCGAGGTTTCCGAAGTTGCGATATCCGCCGCACGTCGATGGCGGAATACGGGGAAATAAAGATTTACTTTCCCGTTTTGAGTTTCGTATTTCGCCCACCACCGGCGTGTATTGAAGGCGGACGGCAACACGAAACAACGCTCGATGCGGTCGTATGGTATCCCCGGACCATGGTTCGGTTTGACCTCTTTCGCTGCTCCGTCGAACGTCACCGGTAACCGGAGCTCGTGAGCCAGATCTTCAGGAGCGAGCTCGGATTCCAGCTGCCGCATGCGCGCCGAATCCGCGCGGAGATCTTTCTCGAGGCCCATCCACTCACTTCGAAAAGTCTTCTGCCAGAACTGCTCGAGCACTCCCAGTAACTCCTCTCTGAAAGCGCCTGGGTTGCTAAGGATCGTCGCAACCGTTCGGACAGATTGAGAGCGCGAATCGTACGGGCGCAGCCCGAAATGCGTCAACAGACTCGCACCGTCAGTCTGCGCTCCGTCGACAACCTGACGAAGGGTCTTTTTTCCGCTCACCAGCGACCGGGCGATCGCGGAGTCGTGAAAGACGCCGGCGAGAATGTTTGCTCTCAGCTCCGCCGCCGATAGCTCGCCCAGGGCGACAATCATCTCCTGGAAACTCAGCTCGCCTTGACGGTCCTGTAGCGTATCAGCCATGAGCGGCCAGAACATCGGACGCGGCGCGATGCGTCGGGCGACGGTGTCGAACGCCTGCGGCAGCTGTCGGCCCGCTCGAGTCTTCCAACCATCAACGGCCGAGGGCGTTGGATCGGCAAGAGCGTAAAGCGCGTAAAAAAGATCGAATCGCGGGGTTACCGCGATCGTTATCTCAACGGCTTTGCTCGGCATGTTAGGTACGAAACTAACTACGCATCACGATCGCGGAAGTGATCACTGCGTCTCGCGTCGTCTGATCGCAAAGATCCCATTGGTCATGTCGATGCGCACCACCCC
>DATAHM010000048.1:0-11486 GCA_036263215.1 Gemmatimonadaceae bacterium | reverse complement strand
GCGCTAAAGCAATCCGCGGAATTTCACGGCGCTTGTCCCGAGACGGCGACCGTTATGGCGCGCTCGCTCTCAGTCGTCTAGCGACTGCCTCGGCCTGCGAGAACACGCGAAGAAAGTTCTCGCCGGCAAGCTTTCTGAGATCGCTGTCGGACCAACCGCGTCGCGCCAGCTCGGCGAAGAGCGCCGGAAAGGTCGATACATCCTCCAATCCCTGGACGACTTCGCTAATCCCATCGAAGTCGCTTCCAATTCCGACGTGATCGACGCCCGCGACCTTGCGGACATACTCGATCTGATCCGCAACCTGTGACAAAGTGGCGCGGGGCTCGGGATGCGCCGAGCGCCATTCGTTGATGGCGCGGGTGATTGCGGCGGTGTCGGTCCCGTATTTTTTCTGGAGGTCCCCGATTACCGGCCGAGTGGACTCGTCGTAGTGGTAGACCGCCGGGGAAACGAAGCCGGTGACGAACGGCACCATCACTATCCCGCCATTTGCGGTCACTCGGCGAAGTATCGAATCTGGAACGTTCCGCGCCACGTCGACCAGCGCGCGTGCTCCAGAATGCGAGAAGATGACCGGAGCCTGCGTCACGTTCAGTGCATCGCTCATGGTCGCTGGCGAAACGTGGGACAGATCCACGAGCATTCCAAGCCGGTTCATCTCGCGCACAACACTGTCGCCAAAAGGCGTGAGGCCGTTGTGTTTCGCAGAATCGAGAGCGGCATCGGCCCAGGCGAGAGTGACATTGTGAGTCAGCGTCATGTACCTGACACCCAAGTCGTAATACGCGCGCAGGGCGCCGAGAGAATTCTCTATGGCATGACCTCCCTCTAAGCCGAGGAGCGATGCCAGTTTGCCCGCCTTGAAGTCGCGGCGGATGTCACTGGCGCTGAGCGCGAGCGCCAGTCGGTCTGGGTATTTCTCGATGAGGCGTCGAGCGATATCGATTTGCTCGAGCTCCACTCGCGCATATCCCGAGTCCGGATACTCGCCCGGCGTGTAGACGGACCAGAACTGCGCGCCGACCATGCCCTTCCGCAGCCGCTCGAGATCGGTGTGACCCGGCGTGCGCTTGCGCAGGTCGTAGAGGTCGATGTTACCACGAGCAATACTGTCTTCGCGGATTCGCCAGGGGAGGTCGTTGTGACCGTCAATGAGTGGAGTCTCGCGGAGAATCCGGCGCGCGCGAGCCAGATACGGGTCTTCCTTCGCCGAAGTCGTCTGCGAGCACAGCGGACTGGCAAACGCAAGCGAAAGAATTACCGCGACGCTGGACAGCATAGCGGTGGAGTGGGTGGATGGACGATGTAAGATGGTGCGCTCCAGGCTAGGAAGGAGAAGACGCCACGAAGCGTCAGGTGGAGAGTCTCGGCCCGGAAGGCGTGTCGAGAAGATGGGCGGCGTCGCCACTGTCCTCTGCACGCACTACGAGCCGGATTGGATGCAGCCACTGGAGCCACGGCATCATCCCGTTCGCATCATCACGAATGAGATACGAGTCGATCCCGTTGGCATCCAGGACAGCTTGCGCGACATGCGCCTCGGCTTCACTGGCAAAGGTTCGGATCACGGTATTCGCCTCGCGACCTTCTTTGTCCATTTCGTCTCCAGGGCGTGGGACAGCGACGCGGATACTTGAAATCTGTATCCGTGACCGGTCAACCGCAGCCTGGCGGGGTTAAAGGGTGGCACGCGGCCTGCCCCGGATGTCCTCTGATTGACTCTCAAGTCCAGGCGAAACCCATGAACATATTCTCAAGATATTCGGTTGTGCTCGCCGTCGGCCTTTTTGCGGCTGCCACGGCTTGCAATAACTCGAAGAAAGAAAGTCAGCCGACAGCGACTGCTCCCGAGGACACCATGTTGCTGCACGACCTCGCGGAAGCAAACAAAAACACGGCGAACGCGGCGGCGCAGGATAACAGCCTGACGGCGTTGAAAGCTGGTGGCGAGTCACAGAGCGTAACGCCGACGACGACTGTGTCGGGAACGACGGCCACTCCTCAGACCCAGATAGTGTCCAGACCGACGTCTCCGTCGAGCGATGTTGTTAGACCCAGTGCCGTTGAAACGAGGGAAACTTCGACCGCCACGCGAGCCCGTCCGGCTAGTCGTTCGGATGACACCAATAGAACAACTCCCAGATCGACGGCAACGCACGCGGTCGCGTCGGGCGATCCGTGTGATTCACCCGCGGCCGCCGACCAGCGCACATGTCTCAACCGCTACATCGTCGCGAATGACGCGGATCTGAACCAGACCTATCAGGATTTGATCGCGCAAAGCAGAAAGTCGGGTGGACCGGAGCTCGAGGAGCGCCTGAGGGAGGCCCAGCGCGCGTGGGTCAACGACCGCGACATGGCGTGTCGCCGAAGTGGCGACGACGCCAATGGGCTGTGGGCTCGCCCGGTTGCGCGATGCCTTGCGGATTATTCCGCAAAGAGAACGGCAGAGCTCCGGCGCACCCTCAGCAGTCTCCGCGGGCAGTAGAGATCAGCGGCGGGCCGCCGTCATTTGCGTCCCGGCGCTCGCGAGCGCACGCCCCTGCAGTAGAGCGTCGATCTCAGTTGGCGCCACCGGGCGAGGTGCTATCCACCCGTCGGCAATTGCGCGGGTGGGCACAGTCACGTTCGCGACGCCGCCGCTCGGACTGATTTCTACGACTGCTGTCGCATCAACAACTCCCTGCGATCCGCTGTTGATGACGAGCACCCATCTGCCTACGGCAGGGCGTTGCCACCGGACGACATACATTCCGGTTTGAGAGCCGGGGCGGATGTCGAGACGGACGCTCTCGCGTTTCCCGTTGACGATTCCCTCCGCGGTTCCTGTGACGGTCTTCGCCATGATCTCGCCATGATGATATGTGCGGACAGTCAGGAACGCGTCACGCGATGCACGGTCGTATGGATTGGCGGGGAACTCGATTGAAATCCATGGTGGACCCGCCGTTGCGGTGCTGAACGCCGAGAGGGTAAGTGCCGTGACGAGCGCGAAGGAGCGGAGCAGAGTGGTTCGCATGACGATCTCCTGAAGAAGTTTTTGCGGGAAGTCGGGCGTGAGGTATCCCGAATCTTTCCGCGCTCCTACGATGCCGGTCGCATCTCCAGGGTTTAACTGCTACGGACTCCGACGGAGCAGCACGGGGCCTTTGAACGTGCGGACCGACACCTTCGCCCCGCCCCCGCTCAAATCGGTAACGAGCTCCGCGCCGCGACCGAACCGTCCGGGTGTCGGGCGCTCGCTGGAAACGTTGTTGGTGATGGTTCCCGCGATCGTGGCGACCGACACGGAAGCATTCGTTCTCTCCGGGAAGCCGATGGTCACTGTGCCGCTGTGGCTGTCGAAATCGAAAGATCCACTCCGGTCGAGATGCGCTGCAAAGGTTATGTCGCCGGTCACCGTCTCGATTTTGGTGCGCTCGAAAACCCCGCCGTCGACCTTGACGGCTCCGCTCACAGTTGAAAAAGCCGCGTCCGAACTGCCACCGTGAAAAGTGACGATGCCGGATGCGCTCTTCGCGCGTACCCAGGCGGGCGAGCCGGTGATGTGGATATCGCCGTCGATCGCTTCTGCATTCAGCTCCCGCGGATTGCCGGAGACGTCGATGGTCCCGCTCACCACGTAGAGGTCGAGCCCTCCGTCAACACCACTGACATCGACATTCGCCGTTGCCGTCTTGACCCACAATCGAACCCTCGCCGGCACCCAGATCTCGAGGTTCGCGGGTTTGGGATCGGCGTCGTTTGCTGACTCGATGCCGAATTTGACGCCGCTATATCCGCCGCCACCATAAAATCGATCCGCGGGCGACATGGTTCCGCGAATGAGTACCGTGTCCTTGTTCCAGCCGTGGACGGTTACGCTGCCGACCATGTTCAGAATTCGGAGCGCTCCTTCCATACCCAGTGGAAGCCGGCGCTCGACTTTCTTCTGGGCTACGAGCGGTTGCGACGCGACGAACAGAGCGGCGACCACGGCGAGTGCGCGCTTAGCTGCCACGAGTCATCTCCGTCGATCGCCGCAAGAGATCGACTTTTTGCCTGTAGTTCGCTGAAAGCATCTCGATTAGCAGCTTATTCGCCGGGTCGCGCGCGAGCGCGCCTCGCGCCTCGAGGATTGCTTCGTCGATTGTGCGCAGACTCGCCCGCAGCTGCGCTACTGTCTCCGGGGCGAGGACATTCTCCTGTCGATCGAGAATGTCCTGCAGTGTGCTCGCCGTTCGTAGATAGTTGTTCTCCTCCACGGTGAACGCGGCGAGTGTTGCAGGTGTGCCCGAATCGCCCGCCTGCGCAATTCGCGCATCGTCACCACGCCGGGATTCCACGTACGTAAGCGTTGCCCGTGACGATACGATTGCAACCGCGGCTGCCGCGACGAGAGTCATCGCCAACGGATGGCGCCGGATGAACTCTCGCGGTCTCGGTTTGCGCGTCACCGGACTGTTTTCCTGGTTGAGAATCGCGGAGCGGATATTGGACCATGCTTCGACCGGCGGCTCGATGGATTTGGGAAGCAGCGCGGCGCCCGCTAGTACACGCCTCAATCCTTCCACTTCGGCATTGCAAATCGCGCAGACGGCCGCATGTGCCCGCACTGCGTCACTCGCATCCGGCTCGAGGTCTCCATTTACATAGTCGTCGAGCAAATGCCTGACGATTTCGTGTGTCATGCGTCCTCCATGTTCCCACCTTCGAGTTTTTCTCTGAGCAGTCGGCGCGCGCGATGCAGCTGCGCTTTGACGGTCCCAACCGCGATGCCCAGCTGCTGCGCAATTTCCTGGTGCTGATATCCCTCGACATCGTGCAGCACAAACGCCAGCCTTGCCCCTTTCGGTAGCGATGCGACAGCGGCTTCCATGTCCATCTTCAATTCCATCCCACTCGCTCTCGCGGCACCTGGCAGCCGCGATGTGTCGTCCATCGATAGCACTCTCGCCTCGCGGCGCGTTTCACTGCGCGCATTTTCCAGCATTGTGTTCACCGCAAGCCGATGCAGCCACGACGCGAAAGCGCAATCACCGCGAAATGTCGCAAGACTGCGCCATGCGCGAACGAAAACATCCTGCATCAACTCGGTTGCGTCGGATGTGTCACCGGCGACAAGCCGCAGACAAAGTGCATAGACGCGCCCGGAGTGTTGCCGATAGAGAGTCTCGAACGCGTCCAGATCGCCAGTCTGTGCGCGCCTGACACACGCGAGCGCAACGTCGTCGACGTTGGCGCCAGACAGCGGATTTTGGTCAGCGATCTCTGATACCAAAGGGCTCGTCTTTGTCACAGGCCGGAATAAGATGCCACTCGAGGCTTCGGGGTTTAAAACCCGAGCCCGCTATATCGTTGGTTCAGCCAGCGACGCCCTTACCCGGGGAACGAGGGCCTTACTCTATATCTCCACCCAGATCGAATTTCGCTTCGGTCAGCGCGATGATTCGCTCGAGCGCAGCCCTTACGTCCAGCGGGAGCTCTCTTCTCGCCGTCAATCGCTGGGCTTCCCTCCGGATCGATTCCAGCGCCTGCATGAAGTTGCCGCCCTTGAGCTTCCCGCTGTTGTCAGTCATTTGTGCCTTACCGGGTGTGGAGTGTTGCACCGGAATCGCCTACGCACGCGCGAGCTGGGTCGATTTCGCGGTCGGAAGTTGTGGCGCGGTTCTGCGCTCGCCGACCTGCTGACGCCACATCGCATAGTACAGGCCTGTTCGGTCGAGAAGATCGTCGTGTTGCCCGACTTCCACGATTCTCCCGCGCTCGAGCACATAGATCCGGTCCGCGTGCATGACCGTAGAAAGACGGTGGGCGATGAGGATGGTGATCACCTCACGCGAATTCGCGACGTCGCGCATGGTCCGACTGATCTCTTCCTCGGTGAGCGAATCGAGCGAGGATGTTGCTTCATCGAATACCAGGAGGTGAGGCGTCCGCAGCAATGCTCGCGCAATCGAAAGCCGCTGTTTCTCGCCTCCGGAAACTTTCACACCACCTTCGCCGATCACTGTGTCCAAGCCCTTGTCCGCTCGGGCAAGCAAGGTGTTGGCCGCAGCTTTATGTAGCACCTGGTAGCATTCCGCGTCGGTGGCATCGGGATTCACAAACTTCAGGTTTTCTCTGATCGTTCCCGAAAAGAGTTGTGCATCCTGCGTGACGAATCCGATTCTCTCGCGAAGCTTGTCGAGATCGACGGTATCACTTGGCAGGCCGTTATATAGTATGCGACCCGTCCGGGGCGGATACAGGCCGACGAGCAGCTTCACCAGCGTGGTCTTGCCGGCACCTGATGGCCCGACGAACGCTATGGTCTCGCCGCGTTTTACGGAGAACGAGATGTCACTGAGCGCTGGCGTCGTTGCCGTCTGGTGCATGAATCCGACATCCTCGAACTCGAGATTCTCAATATCAGCGAGGGGAACCGGCGCGAGCGGCTTCGGATCTTTCGGTGTTTCGAGGATCTTGCGGAAGTTTATAAGCGAGACCTCGGTCTCCCGGTACACGTTGATGATGTTACCGAGCTCCTGCATCGGCCCAAAGATGAAGAACGAATAGAAAAGGAGCGAAAAGAACTGCCCGATCGTGATCTTCTGCGTGAAGATCAGATACAGCATCATGAACAGGATGCTGGTACGAAGAAGATTCACCGTCGTCCCCTGTATAAAGCTCAAGCTGCGGATGTACTTCACCTTCTTGAGCTCGAGGTTCAGAATCTTCTGCGTCGTAGCATTGAGGCGAACGACTTCCTGGTCCGCGAGGCCGAGGCTCTTTACCAGCTCGATGTTCCGCAGTGATTCCGTGGTAGAGCCAGCGAGAGCGGTCGTCTCAGAGACAATGATCTTCTGCATCGACTTGATGCGTCCGCTCAGTGCCCAACTGAGAACACCGAGCACGGGCACGGTCGACAGAAATGCCGGCACCAGCATCCAGTACACGTGCCATGCATAAATCACGACGAACAGAACGCCGACGAGTGTGGTGAAGATGAGGTTGATGGACAGGGAGATAAACTTCTCGACGTCGGACCTGACCTTCTGCAGTTTGCCGAGGGTCTCGCCACTGCGCTGATCTTCGAACACCGAATACGGCAGCTCCAGCGAGTGGCGAATGCCGTCGGAATACATCTCGGCACCAACTCGCTGCACGATGACGTTCACGAAGTAGTCCTGAAAATTCTTGGCAACCCGGGAGATGAAGGCCACACCCATGGCCATGAGGAGCAGCTTGCCGGCACCGAGGATGAATTGCGACGTGTGGTACTCGCGAAAGCGAGTAGCATAGTCGTCGATGACGTGCCGGAAAATGAGCGGATCGAGCAGCGAGAAAATCTGATTCGTCGCCGCCAGTACCAGCGCAAGCAGGATCAGGCCGCGGTACTTTGCGAGGTAGGAATAGAGAAGAGCCACCCCGGATTCTATTGGGCTGGCGGCAGGCTGGCAAATGACGCGAAAGGACTTCCTTTCGGACCGGTCGCGATGTCCGCTACGGACTAAACACTTCGGATTTGGTCTTCCTCCGGAGGGTTGTCGCGGCGTCCGGCTCGAATGTCGTCGGGGCGCTCACCTGGCGCGCCATGACCGTCACGGGCCGGGTCACTCACGCCGGGAATCGCTCCGTCGCGCAAACTGGAATTGCCGAGCAGGTTGTGGCCCTGCTTCTCTTCATCGCTCAGAGGTTCGTCGGCGCTTGGGGCGTTGGTCTCCACCCACTCCGACTTCCAGCCACGACGGCTTTCGGGATCCAGCTCGCGTTCTCCGCGCGCTTCACTGTCGTCGTTCTGCAAGTTGTTCTTTGCCATATGGGGCCTCCCCCGGTTCGAATACCCGCCCGGCGAACGCAGGGCAGCTTATCCAAGAGGCATAGCGTATGCCGGTTGTTGAACATCTCCTACACAGGCGAATCCAATGGCAGACAAAGACCGCGAGCGGGCAGACATCCCAATCGGGACCGATGAGGCGGCCGGCGAGAAGGAAAGAAGTGATCGTGCGGCCGACAGAAAAGCGAAGGAATCCGACTCGCGTGAAACCGCAAATCCGGCGCGTACCACCTCCGGAAACTTTACCGCTCCTAAATTCGGATCCGCGACGAGCGGTGGGGGAGAGTTCGAGCCCGGTCCCGAGCGCGACTGAGGCGTTAGGGGCGCCGGCCAGTAGCGGCAGGCGCCCCACGCACGAAGGCGATGTAATCCGTTGGGATTGGAACATCGCCGGAGGAGCGAAGCGATGCCGCGATCTGCCCACGGTGATACGCGCCGTGCAACGAGACGTGAGTAAGGATGTCTTCGAGGGTGGAAGTGAACTGATCACCCGCGCTGTTGCGGTAGGTTATGCGTCGCGCACGAGACTCCGGCGTCAGCTCTGACGCGAGCTTTTGGTACGCGGCCGCATTTTCCGCCGCGAGCTTCTCACATTCGTCGAGCGTGAGAGTCGGCCAGATAGCGACTCTGGCCTGAGCTCCCGCTATGCGGCAAAGCCAGACGTGCTCCGAGCCCAGAATGTGGGAGTATAGATCGAGATCTTTTTTCAATACCGTATGAGCGTCGCGCAGGCTCTCCAGTACGCGACCGTCGGCCCACTCCAGGTGCTGAAAAACTTTCGTGAGGTGATCTCTCATATCGAATGCATCCGGTAGTGGGTTACTTCATCAGCTCGACAGGCCGACCGATTGTCCAGGGAACCTTCGCGGCATCGAGTGCGGCATTGAGTGCTGGAATCTGTCGCTGCAACAGCGCATTGATTCGTCCGACTTCGCGCTGCAAATCGGAAGTCGCGAGCGTAAGGGTCGAGCGCTGGAGCTCCGTCGGTTGCGACGTGACGTTCCCGATCTCTTCAGCGACATTGTTCACCCGTTCCTGAATCGAAGGCTCTTCGGTACGCCTATCGTCAACGGCCTCGCTTTCGGGATCACCACGCAGTTTCTTGACGACGTCGCTTATCTCCTTGTCGATTGAATCAGCCTGCTTGGAGACGCTGTCTGGTGCCGGATTGGATTTGAGCGCCGCTTTTACGTCAGCGATCTGTTCCTTGAGCTGGTCGGCCGTTCGCACCGCGGCCTGCACCGTCGCCTGGAGATGCGCCGTGCTCACCCGCATATCGTAGAGCGCGCGGTAATCTGCATCGCTCATCGGTACGAGTGGATCTGAGTGAACTTCGATTGGAGTCTCGCGCACTATGTCGCCCGTCTTTCCCTGCTTCAGCGTCAATCGCGCGATATACCTACCCGGCAGCACAAAGGGGCCCGACGGATCTCTTTGCCTGAACTGCGGCTCTCCGACCTGATTCGCCGGACGGCGAGTAGTATACGGCGGGGCCGTGCGCAGATCCCAGGTAACTCGATGCATGCCCCGCTTCTTGTCGGCCGTGAGCTCACGCACCCGATTTCCCGCGGCGTCATAAATCGCGAGCGTTACGTCGCCGTCCTTGGGGAGGGAGTCTCGGATGAAGTACGTCACAATCGCGCCGAAAGCGGGGTTTGGTGCGGAGTATTCCCGGTCGCCGGTAGCGCCCGCGCCACGGATTCCACCAGGCACAGAGCTGTTCGGATTGTACTCAGTGGCTGCCTTCACCGGAAAGAGATACGTCCCGGCCCGATTCGCCTCGCCGAGTTTCTCGAGTGGACTGATGTCGTCAATGATGTAAATGCCGCGCCCGTGCGTGCCAATCACCAGATCGTGCTCGCGTGGTTGCACGACGATATCGTGTACGGCGACGGTGGGGATGTTGTATTTGAGCTGCGTCCAGGAATTGCCCTGCGCGGCCGAATAAAAGATTCCGAATTCCGTGCCGACAAAGAGCAGATTGGGTTCAGAGATGTCTTCGCGAATCACCTGCACCGATCCATTCGCCGGGAGATTGCCGGTGATCTGATTCCAGTGAGCGCCATAATCGATGCTCTTGAGCACGTATGGCCTGAAGTCGTTGTTGCGATGATTGTCCATCGTCGCATACACGGTTCCTTCGTTGAATCGCGACGCCACCACGCGGCTGACATAGGTCTGGTCGGGTACACCGGGAAATTTCGTGATCCTGTTCCAGGTCGCGCCGCCGTCGCGCGAGACGGACACGACGCCATCGTCCGTGCCCACGTAGAGTAGTCCCTGCTTCACCGGCGATTCATCGATGGTGCTGATGTTCCCGTACTCCGCGGTTCCCTGGTGTCGCGCGATCGCATCGCGCGGCCAGATTTTTCCCATCACCAGCAGGCTGTCCCGATTTAGCTGTCGCGTGAGATCGGGACCGAGTCGTGTCCAGGCATCGCCACGATTGGTGCTCTTGAAGAGGTAGTTTGCGCCAAAATAAATCGTGTTGTGATCGTACGGCGAAATGAGCATGGGCGAGCTCCAGTTCCACCGATAAGGTTTGGCGCCGAATGCCGGGAGCGGCTTGATGGTTTTTTCCTCGCCCGTCCGCACATCGAAGCGAACGATATCACCACCCTGGGACTCGCCATAAACGGTATTCGGATCCGAGGGGTCGATCTGCGCGTAGAAGCCGTCGCCGCCCGTCGTTCGAATCCAGTCTGCGTTGGTAATGCCTTGCCGGTTACGAGTCTGGCTCGGGCCACCCCAGCTACTGTTGTCCTGGAGCCCGCCGTAGACGTAGTAGTACGGCTGACGCATATCAGTAGCGATCGCGTAGTACTGCGAGATCGGCAGATTCGGAACGAAATCGACTGTGCGGCCGCGATCGCGACTTATGTAGACTCCACCATCGCACCCAATGATGAGATGATTGGGATCGGTGGGATCGATCCACATCGCGTGATGGTCGGAGTGCGCTTCACCCGCGATATTCCGAAACGTGCGTCCACCATCGGTCGATACCTGAAGCGGCACGCCCATGAAATAAACGCGATCCGGATTCGTCGGATCGACGCGCACCTGGCCCATGTACCACGGGTAGGAGAATCCGGCGCCCATTCTTTGCCAGCTCGCCCCGTAGTCGTCGGAGCGGTAGACACTTCCTTCGGTATTGCCAGTCGCCGCGCCAGTCCCCGTAACCTTCGTCTCGATTGTCGCATAAACGATATTCGGATTCGATCTGCTGACGTCGAGCCCGATTCTTCCGACATCGCCTTTGGGCAATCCTTCCGTCAGTCGTGTCCAGGTGTCGCCGCCATCGATGCTTTTCCAGATGCCGCTGCCCGGCCCGCCTCCTACATAACTGTATGGCCGGCGCTCACGCTGAAACGACGCAGCGTAGATGATGCTCGGGTTGGTCGGATCGAAGATGACATCAGTAAATCCCGTATTCGCATCGATGTTCTTGACGTTCTTCCAGGTCTTACCGCCGTCAGTGGTCCTGAACAATCCTCTGTCGCCACCCGGTCCCCAAAGCGGACCCGCAGCAGCGACGAAAACAATTTCAGAATTCGTTGGATTTACGATGACGCGTCCAATATGCTCGGAGCGCTTGAGTCCCATGTTCGTCCAGGTCTTTCCGCCGTTCTCGCTTTTGTAAACCCCGTCCCCCCACGAAGAGCTGCGCTGATTGTTGGCTTCG
>DATAHM010000047.1:0-12252 GCA_036263215.1 Gemmatimonadaceae bacterium | reverse complement strand
TGTCAATCCGCGTGGCGGCAATAATCTCGATCGTGTCGGCGATCGTCGTTGCGCTCGCCAGTTACGAAGTTGTAAGGGGGACGCAATCAGCCGCCGTGACGCGCACGCTCGCGGTGGTGGCGCTCTTAGCGCTCGTCGCTTTCGTGTACGGCCTTATCGAGCTCGCCCTGGCCGTAATTGCGACGACTGCCGAGCGGCGGCGAAAAGCCCGGGAAGACACGGAGCGCCGAAAGGGAGATCGGGCGAGGAAGCCCACGCCCCACTAAAAGAAAAAGCCCGCCGGGATCTCCGGCGGGCGTTGCTTCAGAAAGCTTACCAGCGGTAGTGGGCGAACGCCTTGTTCGCTTCGGCCATGCGGTGGGTGTCTTCCTTCTTTTTGACCGCGTTGCCTTCGCCTTTGCTGGCGGCAATTACTTCCGCCGCCAGTTTCTCGGACATCGACTTTTCGTTGCGTCCGCGCGAGAAAGTGATGAGCCAGCGCATCGCGAGCGCCGTACGACGGTCCGGGCGCACTTCAACTGGAACCTGGTAGGTCGCGCCGCCAACGCGCCGACTCTTCACTTCGACGGCCGGCTTGAGGTTGGTCAGGGCCTGCTTGAAGATGGTGACGCCGGGCTGGCTGGTCTTGTTCTCAACGATGTCCATCGCACCGTAGAAAATTCTCTCCGCAGTGGACTTCTTGCCCTGGTACATGATTGCGTTGATGAACTTCGAGACGGTCTGGCTATCGTAGCGCGCGTCGGGAAGAATTGGACGCTTGATCGACTTTTTGCGACGGCTCACTTCTTCTTACCTCCAGCAGCAGCGCCGCCGGCCTTTGGTTTCTTTGTTCCGTATTTCGAGCGGCTCTTGTTGCGCCCATTCACACCCGATGCGTCGAGCGATCCGCGCACGATGTGATACCGGACTCCGGGGAGATCCTTCACACGGCCGCCGCGAATGAGCACGATCGAGTGCTCCTGGAGGTTGTGGCCCTCACCGGGAATGTAGGCCGTCACCTCGAAGCCATTCGTAAGCCTGACGCGTGCCACTTTCCGTAGCGCCGAGTTCGGCTTCTTCGGAGTGGTGGTGTAGACGCGGGTGCAGACGCCACGCTTTTGAGGATTTGATTTTAACGCCGGCGCCTTTTCCTTCTTGAGGACGTCGCGACGGCTCTGGCGGACCAGCTGATTGATTGTTGGCATTAAACTCTGAACGTGATTCCACTGCCACCGATTCCGGGGCAGACTAGCCTATAAAGTTAGACGTCACACCGATTTGTGTCAACTTGCCAGCGACCGCAACCAAGACCTGAGTAGCCTGAACCCCGGTGCGTGCGAACGTGTCACCGCAGCGATCGGCAGTAGGATTTCCGGGTGGCGACGGCGCGAAGCGTGCACCAAATTTGAGTACCCGCCGCGACATGGCGCCGCGACGTTAGTAGCGGGAGGACGGATGACGGTCAGTCGGACTATTGCCGCGTCGTATCTGGTGGCGTTCTCGAGTCTCACGGCTTGCATGAATCGACACCGCTCGCTCGAGGAAGCGCCACTCCCCGCCAGCGCGCCAGAGACCGTTGTGCTCGAGGTCGAGAATCACAATTGGTCTGACGTCGTTCTTTACATCGTCCACGACGGAGTTCAGACGCGGTTCACCCAGGTCGCTGCCGCACACGATCTTTCCGTAGAAATTCCGACGCGGCTGCAAGGACAGATGGGTGTGATCCGCCTTGCCGCGCGCCGGATCGGCGGCACGGACAGCTACGTCTCGCAGGCTCTCTCGATCCGCGGCAGCTCGGCGGTTCGGCTCACGATCGAAAGCAGCTTGAGCCACTCGAGCGTCGGGGTCTGGTAACCGAGGAGGCGCAGCGAACCGGCCGCTGACTACTTGCCGGTCGGTGGCGGCTGGCTCCCTTTTCCGCCGGAAAAATCTCCGGCGCCTTTCGCCGCCAGCAGCGCCGTAGCAACGATAGCACCCGCAGTCAGAACGCTGCGTGAAACCGACGTCTGGCTCCGCTCCACCGTTGCGATGTCCTGCGCCAGCATCGGAACGTCGAGGCTATCATAGTTATCGTCTCCCCCGCCCTCACGTGTAACACGTCTCACCGACAGCACGATCGAGCTATCAGACGCTTGCTTGAGCGTGCCCTCCAACTGCCGCGCGCGAGCGCCGATTTTGGGTGTGAGATCGACCGCACCCTGATCCGAGAGCGTGACGCGCACGTTATATCCGGCCGCTGACTGGCCAAACTGCAACGGAGTGTACGCGGTACAGCCAATCGCGCCGAGCGACATTCCCATGATCAGGCAACTCCAGATACCACTGCGACTGACAACGCTAAGCCCCATGTGACCTCCAACGTTGAAGGCTTTAAGTCGGAAAACTAACAGAGCCCAGTCTTTCAGACTGGGCTCTGTTGTTGTTACGCCGTGCTTCCTGCTCTAGAACTGACCAAGGCAGGGTTGCCCGGTGCCATCGGAGATGGCATTGGGCGGATCGTTCTTGTTCCGCGTTCCGTTCACGCCCGTGTTCGGCGCCGGGATGTTGGTGTTGGTGTTCCGTTCTCCGGCGTCATAATACAAGCGGCCAGGTATCGGAGTACCCTCAGCGGTTGGAGCAAGGTTCGGAGTACAGGTCCTCTTGTAATCGTTCCAGGCTTCTTCGCCGAGCTGGAAGTCGACGATGTACTTCTCGATGAGGATCTCATTGAGAAGCGCACGGCCCGCGACAACTTCCGCCGGCAGACCGTGGTTCGCGCGCTCTTCGTTCAGCTTCGCCAGCGCCGTCGCTTCGTCGCCCGTGCGATAAGCAGCCTCCGCCCAGATCAGCGTATTCTCGTCATAGGTCACGTATGGCTGCTGAAAGCCAGCCGCCCCACGCTCCGAGCTCAGCCAATCCGGAGTTGCAGTGCCGTCGGCGTCGAAGTACTCGTCGCGCCGAGGGTCATTGCGAGCCTGAAGGATGCTATCGAGTGCAACGCCGATTCCGATATCACCACCGCGGCCCGCCGGTCCGTGAAACTGGAAGTAGAAATTCGTCTCCGACGCGGTCGAGGTGAACGCGCCGACGTAATTTCCCGCGTCGCTCATGATGCCCTGCTTCGCCTCTGCGAGCGCCGCCGCGTAAGCTGGAATTCCTCTTACCTCGGCGGTGTGCATGTAGAAGCGAGCCTTCAGTGTATGGGCCATGGCTGTCCAGAGAGCAGGATCGCCACCGTACACCAGATCCGCTCCGCCTGGGCCGACGTTCCCCGGAACATCCAGGTTTACGTTCGTGATACCGGCAGAGATGACCTTCTGCACGGAATCGTAGACCGCAAACTGATCGTCCAGCTGCGGATTCTGGATTCCCTGAAGAGCCTGGGAGTACACGAGATCGCCGAAGACATCCGCGCCCGTTCCCATGAGCGCTCCTTCCTCGATCTGCGCGATGCCCAGGTATAGTGAATCGCCCCCTGCTCGCGCGCCCGTCTGCAACTTCTTGATGTCGACGAGACCACCACTCGTGTACAGTGCGGCGTGAGAGCCATTGGTCGTCGTCTCATCGTGCGAGTACGACGCCTCGAGCGCGCCATATTGATTGGCGACGCCCGAGAACTGCTGTGCAAGGATTCCTGTGACGCGTGCGAGATCGCTGCCCCAGAATGCCCACAGGTTCTCCTCCGTGGCGACAAATGCTTGATCGTTCGTAGCCGATGTCGGCCGATTCGGATCAACCCCTGTCTCGCCGCCCGTCAGGAAGTTGCACCCCCCGACGGCCACCACGGTGGCGGCGGCCGCGATTCTCATCGCAGCATGTTTTATATGATAAGTCACTTCAATTATCTCCGTATTTGGCTAGCGAGAGAGGCTGAACGAGAGAACGAACGATCTCGTCGGCGGATTGATGAAATAGTCCAGGCCCTGCGTCAGGAACTCGGCGCCGCCGAGGTTGACCTCGGGATCCAGCCCGGAGTATTTCGTCCACGTCTTGAGATTGCGTCCCGCGATACGAATGTCGAGCGCGGAGAAGCCCGTTGCGTTTCTCAGGAACGGCTGATCGAACGTGTAGGTGAGCGACAGCTCACGGAGCTTGGCAAAGCTGCCATCCTCCACGAATTGCGCGCCGACAGGGCCGAATCCGCCGCCGTCGCTGAGGAACCAGTTCTCCCAGTCTTCCTGGGTCTGGAACGGAACGACGTTCTTCCCTGGCCCAGCGGTGGTCGGGTACACTTTGGTCGCGTAGTTGACGCCGTACTGACCGTTCGTCATGGTGCGGGCGTAAGTGTCCTTACCAGTACCGAAGAAGTCGAGTACGCCGCGGGTACCGTTCCAGACGCTGCCGCCTTTCCGAACATCGAGTAACCCGGAAAACGAGAGCTTGTTCCAGCGGAAGTTCGTGGTATACGACATCGAGTACTTCGGATTCGGATCGGCGATGATTCTCGACGTCGGGTCGGGCACCGGCAGTCCATCGGGTCCAAGGAAAAGAGCGTCCTTGGCGTAGCCCGGCGTGCTCGACGCGCACAGTGCATCAAGGTCAGCCACCTGTCCGATGCCTGGAACCACCAGGTTCGTGATACCGCGTCCGCACCGCGCGAAATCGATACCCTGAATAACGCCCGGAGCGAAGCCAACCGCAGACGCACCGATCGAGCCGGTGAAGCCTTCACGGTTATACGTGATGAACTGCGCACCATTCAGGCTCAACACGTTGCCCTTGTTCCTTCCGTACTGAACCCCAATGTCCCACGCCGTATTGGCACCCTGAATCGGGTGCAGGTTGAGCGTGAGCTCGACACCCTTGTTCCGGATGTTGGCCGCGTTCAGAATCTGCTGAGTGGAACCCGTCTGCGACGCATTGATTGGTGCGGCAAGGATGATGTCCGAGCCGCGCTTGTTATACGTCGTCGCCGACATGTCGATCTTGTTGTTCAAAAACGCAAGGTCAGCGCCGATCTCGGTCTCTCTGTTTCTCTCCGGCTGAAGATCCGGATTGCCCAGAGTGAGACTGGTCGAGATCGCGCCCTGACCGTTGATCACGGACTTGAGCACGTCACCGTAGCCGCCGAGTCCGAAGACGTTGGTGAAGCTGGGTGCCGTCACAGATGCGTATGCGGGCGGCTCCTTTCCGGTTTCACCGTAAGCGATGTGCAGCTTGCCGTACGACAGCGGCCCAGTGCCGGTGTTGTGGTTCAGGAGATTGCTGAAGGTCCACGCCGCGCTCGCCTTCGGATAGTTCGCGCGCGGGTGCGCCTTGCCGAACGTCGAGAATCCATCGTTGCGGATACCGAGGTTCACCACGAGCTGGTCGAACAGGCTCGCCTCGACCTGACCGAAGTACGCCTCGATGTGACGCAAGGCGCGGTATTCCTGGGTCGTCGGGCTCACCGTGTTCTGCAGGTTGAACGGCGTCGCGCCGATCAGCTGCTCACCGAACGCGTAGGTTTGCCGCAGGCGCCGCGAGTTCAGGTTCTGACCGACCGTGACCGTGAAGTCGGTGTTGGTCCCGAACGTGTGCTTCGCCGTGGCGATCAGGTTGTGATCGATCTCCAGGTTGTTGATATCGTTGCGGGTGACGTTGCCGACCGGATCATTACCGGAAGTGAGCGGCAGCGACTCCAGACGCCAATCATTGTAATAGTCGGCGCCAAGGGTCTCGCTGACGTTGAGCCAATCGAAAGGCGTGTACCCGATGTTGAGGTTCGACACCGAGCGACCGAGCTCGCTCCGGTTTCCCGGATTGTCGAGGACGAAGAACGGGTTGTCGTAATACACCGCGTTCTCCATCGCCGCGACGCTGGTTGCGTTCGGGAAACGGTATGCGCGCTGCAAGCCGTTCGGGAGATACGTATCCTCGTTGTTGAAGTTCGGCGGCGTGCGAAGCGCGCCGAGCATCACACCAGAGAGATTCGAGCCCTTCTGGACAAACTTACCGCGCGTATCGATGTAGCTGAGATTGCCGCCGATGGTGAGCTTCGAGTTCACCTGTTGGGTGCCCTTGAGGCGTACCGTCGCGCGATTGTATTTGTTGTTCGGACCCTTCAGGTAGCCGTTCTGTCCCATCAGGCCACCCGAGGCGTAGAACGTCGTGCGCTCGTTGCCGCCCGAGACCTGAAGATTGTTGTCGGCGGTGATGCCCGTGTCGAACAGCTCGGTCTCGTGGTTGAACAACGGGGTACCCGGCGTTGCCGCGGGACCCCACGAATAGCGCGCTACACGGCAGTCGGGCCCGTCGCAGGTTGCCGCTTCCTGATCGATTCCCTGGACGAAGTTATGCTGGAGAATGTCAGGCGCGCTGACACGATCGAAGGTTTCTGTCGACGACAGAGTGTAGCGGGTAGCACCGGGAGCTCCCGACTTGGTCGTGATCAGCACAACTCCGTTTGCGGCGCGCGCACCGTAGATGGCGGCAGCCGCGGCGCTCTTCAGGATTTGAACTGATTCGATGTCGGCAGGGTTGATGTCGGAAGCGCGGTTAGGAGCAACGGTGCTGGCATCTGCGCCCGAGACAGTTCCCGATCCATCGGCGATACTTTGCGTCGAGATCGTCTGGTTGTCGATCGGCTGCCCGTCGACGACGAAGAGCGGCTGGTTGGTCCCCGACAACGAAGACGCGCCGCGGATCTTGATCGATGCCGAGGAGCCGGGCTCGCCCGACTGAGTGCGCACTTCGACGTTCGGAGCCTGGCCTGCGAGCGCCGACACGACGTTCTGCGGATTGGCGGCCCGATTGATCGAGCTGCTGTCCACAGTGTTGATGGTGGTCGTAAGGCGCGCGCGGGTCGTCGACGTGCCGGCGCCTGTTACGACGACGACGTCGAGGTTAAGCGGATTCGCTACGAGCGCGAAGTTCTGCGTAACGTTTCCGCCGGCAGCGAGAGTCACCGGAACTGTGCGCGCCGCGTAGCCGATCACACGCGCGACAAGCGTCGCCGTCTGACCGTTAGCCCGCGAGCTTGGAACAACTATAGTGTAGCGTCCAGCGTCATCGGTATGTGCGCCGATGGTCGTACCCTGAATGAGAACTGTCGCACCGGTGAGTGGCGCGCCCTGCTCATTGGTCACCGTACCGGTGATCGTTGTGCCGGCCTGGGCCAGCGCGGTGGATGCTGCACCTGCAATTGCGGCGACTACAAACGCCAACTTACGGACAAACTTCGGGATCATGTTGCTCTTTGGATTGGGTGGGTGGAAACCGGATACCGGTCGAGCAGCAGACATAAAACGATTGTACATACGTCTCCCCTTCTCGATGGTGAGTCCGCTAGCGCGGACTGATTATGCTCGCGTAACGCGCGAGCGGGCGTGTCGAGCGGTAAACGCGATGCGACCGTTTCTCCACGACGGTCGTGAGCGCGGCGCAAGATGCGCCGAAGCGTTTTGGTGTACGCTCAACGGTGTAGCTATTCGACTAACACTGAGTGCACGTTCTGTGTGAACGAAGGCTTAGACACCCGAACTACCAGTTTGGTTAGGTAAGGGCAGTCTTTCTTTCCGCGAAGGGGCGGGACTTCGCGGTGGTGCTCGAGCTCTGCCGTGATCGTCGGACTGGGCCGTACCTCAGGCGTAGATGCTCGCTCGGACTTTCTCTTTTCTCGTGCTCCTCTTTCTTCTTTTCCTTCTTCCTGTTTCCCTCTTCTTCTTCCTTCCTCTTCTTCTATAGTAGCGTTTGTATTCTTCCCCTTGCGAATCTTCTTATAGTAGCGTTGTGCGCATCATTGGCAAGGGGTTCTGCTCCGAGGCTAGTGCGTCGGCCCAGTCGAAACCACATGAAAGGTTACCGAGACGTTGTCGCCGCCCTGGACAGTCACGGGCTTGTCGTTGGTCTCACCTACTGCCAACTGGTAACCGGTGACGAAACTGAGGTGGACGTAGTAATCGCCGGTCACTATCCCTCCGTCGTCCACTCCGAAAAACGCCATACCATTAATATTGGTACTCCCGGCGCGCCACGGGATCGCGCCTTCGGGAAGAACCTTGTAGAGATCGACGTTGACGGTCTGGACACCAGCGTCGTTTGGATCCACAACCTTTACTGAAATCGTTCCCGTGGAAGACGCCGAGGTCGCGTCGTTGCACGCGAGGGTGGCGGAGAGCCCGATGAAAGCCGCGATCAGAACTTTCGATAATCTCATGGTATTCTCGACTAGGCGTGTGAAGAAGCTGGGTGCAGGGATCTCGGTTGAGATGAATCTGGTTGCGGAGCCGAGTAACCGGGCAGTCTCGGAACCACGCGGAATGAAAGCACCGTGTCGTCGCCGGCCTTGATCCGGACCGGCTGATCATTGTGCTCACCGGGAGCGAACATGTGCCATGGCATCAAGGTGAGGTGCACAATGTATTCGCCTTCTATCACCCCGTCACTGCCCCCGAAGATAGCTATGCCATTGGCGCTCGTCCGCGCTGCCCTCCAATATACGTGTCCCGCGGGCGTCACTTTGTACAGGTCCGCGGCGACGCCACTCACCGGATGATCATTGGCATCAACCACTCGCGCCGCCAATCGGCCAAGGGGAAACTTCCGGCCACATGCCAGCGCCACCGTGGCGAGTGCAAGAACCAGAAAACTGAACACGCTCGGAACTCTGGATGGCAGCATCTTAACGGCGTCGCGTTGAAGGGTCTTGTCACCGTGAGCAAGGCGATCACAACATAATGCATCGACCACCGACCTCCACCGCCTCGTGAGCCCAAGATCGTCTGATTGATGGCCAGTAAATACGTGCTGGGCGTCTCGGCATTTTACCACGACAGCGCCGCCTGCCTCCTGGACGGCGACCGAATCGTAGCCGCCGCTCAGGAAGAGCGGTTTACGCGCATCAAAGGCGACGAAAGATTCCCGACGAGAGCGTCCGCGTACTGTCTCGAAGCAGCAGAAATTGCGCTCGACGACCTGGATGCCGTCGTCTTCTACGAAAAGCCGCTCGTCAAGTTCGAGCGCCTGGTCGCAACCTACCTCGATATAGCGCCCCGCGGATTCGCGTCGTTCCGCCGCGCTGCGCCACTATGGTTCAAAGATCGACTTTACACCGAGCGCGCGATTCGCGCTGGCCTCAACGGCTACAAAGGCAAGCTTCTTTACACCGAACACCACGAAGCCCACGCTGCGAGCGCGTACTTCCCATCGCCGTTCGATGAAGCCGCGATTCTGACAATCGATGGTGTGGGCGAGTGGGCGACCGCGACGATCGGCATCGGCCGCGGCGCTACCGTCGAGCTACTCGAGGAGCTCCGATTTCCCGACTCACTCGGCCTCCTGTATTCCGCGTTCACCTATCAGGCTGGTTTTCGAGTGAATAGTGGTGAATACAAGCTGATGGGACTCGCTCCGTTTGGGACGCCGCGGTATGTCGACAGGATTTACTCCAATCTTATGGCTCTGGGTAGCGACGGCGCATTCACCCTCGACCAGCGCTTTTTCGACTACCGTGGCGGCCTGCGCATGACCAATCGGAACTTCGACCGATTGTTCGATGGTCCGCCCCGAGTACCCGATAGCCCGCTGACTCAAAGGGAAATGGACCTGGCTTGTTCGATCCAGCACGTCTGCGAGGATGTTGTGCTGAGGATGGCCAGCTACGCGCATCGAAGAACCGGGCTCGACAAGCTTTGTATGGCGGGAGGCGTCGCGCTAAACGCCGTCGCGAACGGGCGACTCGCCCGCGAGGGCCCGTTCACCGATGTCTGGGTGCAACCGGCTGCCGGCGACGCCGGAGGCGCGGTGGGCGCCGCCTACTCCGCCGTGCACAAGTATTTTGGCATTGCCCGTCCCACGCACAACGGACAGGACTCGATGCAGGGAATGTTTCTGGGCCCATCCTTTTCAGCGGACGAAACGCGCGCGACGCTACGCGAGACGGGTGCGGATTTCGAGGAGCTTGGCACCGCCGGCGTCGAAGACCTCGTATCGGAGTTGATCGATGCTGGAAAGGTCGTGGGTTGGTTCCAGGGACGCATGGAGTTCGGCCCGCGCGCACTCGGCGCGAGGAGCATCCTGGCGGATGCACGCAACCCGCAGATGCAGTCCACGCTCAATCACAAGATCAAGTTCCGGGAAGGCTTTCGCCCTTTCGCGCCGAGTGTACTCTCCGAACGTGCTGGCGATTACTTCGACATGACAATGGATTCGCCTTACATGACTTTCGTCGTACCAATTGCGGAGGCGGTGAGGGTGCAGACGCCCGACAATGGGACCGGCCTCGAAAGGATCGCCGAAGTCCGCTCGTCGATACCCGCCGTCACCCACCTGGATTATTCTGCGCGCGTGCAGACCGTAGGGCGCGATCTGAATCCGACTTTTCACGCGCTCATTTCCCGGTTCGCGCAAAGGACGGGTTGTCCGCTCGTCGTAAATACTTCTTTCAACGTGAGAGGTGAGCCAATCGTCGCGACTCCTCACGATGCCTTCGCTTGCTTCGCGCGAACTGCACTCGATTGCCTGGTGATCGGACCTTTCGTGGTACGGCGCGAAAGGCAATCCAAAAGCGCGCTCGCGTTTGTGGGAGCTGGCGCCGTGGGTCTCGATTGATGGCGGATCCCATCCGTCGGTTGAGCGCGCATCCGTCGCGCGACGAAGAAGCCCACGCGGGGCGCGTTTTCGCATTTACACTCGCAGGCGCATTCCTCGTCCTCGGCTTTTTCGCGCGTCACCGACTGCGCCACAACACCGCGACGGTCAGCTTTGCACTCGCTTTGATTTTGTTTCTTGTCGGGGCTCTCGTGCCGACCCGCCTTGGCCCGCTCCGCCGAGGATGGATGAAGGTCGGGGAAACGATCGGTCTAGTCACCACGCCGCTTTTCCTCGGCATCCTTTATTACTTGATCGTCTCACCGATAGCATTTTTACGACGCGTGCGACGCGGCAGTCGGTCGCAGCGCCGCCCGGGGTGGTTGCAGCGTGACCCCCTTCCGCCGCCGAGTAGAATGGAGCGCCAGTTCTAGAAATGGGTGAACATTGGGCACACTGATAAAAGAGCTGTGGGCGTTTATGCGGGAGCGGAAGAAACTGTGGCTTGCCCCCATCCTCATCCTGTGCGTGCTGCTCGGCGGACTACTGTTTCTCGCACAGGGAACGGCGCTCGCTCCGTTCATCTATTCGATTTTCTAGGTCCAGCAATAGTCAGCGCTGGGCCTTCAGCACGCTGAGTAGTCGCGGGAGTCGTGGGTCATTCGGCGCTAGCTGCGACAGGCGGAGAGCGGCCTGCTGTGCAGCCGGGATGTTGCGCGACATGCCATAGACGAGGGCAAGCTCATACAATACTTCGGGCTGATTGGCGTCCAGCGAGATAGACCGCTCCAGGTACGAAGCGGCTTGTCCTAAATCGTGCCGCTCGGCCGACCGTTTTCCGAGTACGTTGAGCGCCGCCGTCGTAGGTCGTATTGCGACAGCTCTTTTCAACGCGGCTTCAGCCTCCGCGCTTCGACCGCCCTCGCCGAGCGCCCGGGCGAGGAACAGCAGAGGCTCATTGGCAAGTGGAGCATCGCGAGCGAGACCTGCGTACTCCGCAGCTGCCGAGTCGAATTGCGATTTGCGCTCGTAATCCGCAGCGAGACGGAGCTTCGCGATTTCCCACCGCTCTCCTGCGGAGACCGCGAAAGCCAGACTATCCAGGAAGGAGCTTGGGGTGTAGGTGGCGCGATAGTCTCTCTGTTGCGAGACAGGGACGAACGGCCATCGAGACGTGAGTGTGCGGGTACTGTGATATGCTATCCGCTCGTCGAACGGGGTCAGATCCATGCCCCTTCTGTAACTGGCAAAAGGTGCGAGCCTGCCGGAGTCGATCTTCGCGCGAAGTAAGTCGGTGCGGCGCAAAGCGTCAAAGAATACGCGTGCGATCAGTGCCTGTCCGTCGCGCGTTGGATGTACATGCTCGAGAAAAATGTTCGCGCCCGGGACGCCCGCGGGCGAGGCCGCCGCAAATGCCTCCGCTACGGGAACGTAGGTGCCGCCGGTGCCAGCGGTGACCTGCTGGATAATGGCGTTGAACTCGCTTGGAGCACGAAAGCGCACGACGTCGAGATCGCGCGAAAGAGAAAGCAAGCTGTCGCCGCGGGGTTTGTCTCCAGCTTCGAGTGCGGCCTTGCCGGCGGCGAAGGTGCTATCGGCCGCACGTGGTGCCGCGTTGGCACTTGCCGCAAAAGGCGGCTGGTCCAGAAGGTTACTAGCGAGACTTCCAATGAAAACCGGGATTCCTTTGCGTTCGAAAACCCGGGAAATTGTCTCGAGGTTCGTCCTGAACTGGCGGACCCCAAGCTCGTAACGATCGCTTCTAAGCGGAATTTCTCGATCGCG